>JBMOME010000301.1:0-40356 GCA_049323095.1 Thermodesulfobacteriota bacterium | reverse complement strand
GGCCCACATGTTGAATTTGTGTACGGGCTTGCGGGTTCAGACAACATCATTCTGACCGGAAACGGGGCCGGAATCCCGGTTTACGGAGATGATAACGCCCCCGGTCCCGCGGATTGGGCCGACAACATAACCGTCCAGGCAGGCGCTCAGGTGGGGCACATATACGCCGAAGGCGGAAACGACACCATCATCGTGCACGGCACAGTCACGGGCAACATCGATGTCGGAGATGGAGACAACACAGTCACCATTCACGCCGGAGCACAAGTGAACAATGTGCTGGGACAAGGCGGGGACGACGCGATCAGTGTCCACGGTACGGTCAACGGTAACATTGATGCTGGAGGTGGAGACGACACTATCACGATACATGCCGGGGCACAGGCGAACAATGTTTCGGCGGGAGTCGGAAACGACACGATCTCCGTCAGCGGTGTCGTGGGCCAAGATATTCTCGCGGGTGATGGAGAAGACACGGTAACAATCCAAGTGGGCGGCAAGGTTGAGGGAATCATTGACGGAGGCGATCCTGCCACCGATCCCGGGGACTCGCTGAACATCTACGTCCAAAGCTACAGCGACATGACCGGTGACGCTTCGGAGGGTAGTCTTGACGACCAAGCCGGGGACACCATCCAATGGTCCAATTTCGAGCAAGTCAGTGTGTTCACGCCACCCCCTCCACTGGCCATAGGAGGGCTCACGCACGACTGGTTTTCGGACGACGCTCTTCACCGGCCGCTCGTTTCGGAACCGTTCGCTGGTACGACAGGATCGTCGCAGATGGCGTCGATCATAATCTCTTTTTTGTCCGAAGCCGGGCTCTTGCCATTTCCCATTGAGCTCTCTGATATTGCTGAAGAATTGCGACATGAACTGAGCGACTTTCTGGAAGAGGCTCTTCGCGGAGGAAATAGCGAGTTCCAGGAGGTTGCGTGGACAAAGTTGACGGATTTTGTTCACGAGCAGCAAGAGAAGACCGGAAACCCGGAGGCTTGGGTAGGCCTCGAAGAGTTCTTCGCTAGGCTGCGGTCGAGCCTTCACGGCAAAGACTTGGACGATGTACGCTTGGCCTTCAATGCCGATGAAATCCATCTCGCCGAATGGTTCAATTCACTGCTGGATCGAGGCTATGTCGCCTTCCTCACCAATGGAAGCGGAGAGGAAGCGTTGGCCGGCCTGGAGTCCGACTGGACCAACGGCGGTTCTTTCACGTTCAATCTTGACGAGTTGAGAGTAGCGGATCTTTTCCTGTCGGACTCTTCCGGGCCTCTTGCCGCACTGTTTGAACCGGCCCGCGAACCCGTACAATTCATCCCGCAAGTGTTCGACTTGAACAAACTGAGTTTTTCCGAACTCGTGGGGCTTGATCCGCATAGATCCGGCTGATTCATGTGTACAGGATCAGAGGCTGAGTCGAAGTTAGCACGGAGAGCCTAAAGGCCGGTATGAACGTGCAAAGGTCCGCATGGACCTTGACCTCTGTCTGCGAATTCAATGGATGTTCCTCGCGCATCGCGGAAATAGGGAAAACACGGCAGCCGGCATGATTGGAGTTAAACGGAGGATTTCGAGGGACTCGATTTGTCGCTGCAGACGGCGGAATTCGGAGGAAATGCATTGCTCTGGCGAACTCGCGTTGGCTGCTCGCTCATGGCATCGCTCTGGGACTCCTGTTTAGTGCATCGTGGTCCCCGGCCGTCCCCACCGCGTCATGGAGCGTCGTGTTCGCTCGCTGGACGTGTTTCATGGGCGGAGTATTGCCAGTTCTCGCGGCCGGGACGAGGATTCGATGCCCCTTGGGACTATCAGTATAATACCCCGATATCACAGGAAAGTCTCGACACTCAATACCTAAAGTACCTTCTTAAGTCATTTCTTCAGGATCCCCAATGGGCCCTTCCAGAAAAGGAAATTTCATCGTAAGGTTTGCGCCCTGATTCGCTCCTGTTCCTGATAACCTGGCCGGCACGGGGGACCTCCTTCCCAGGAAGAGGAACGCGGAGATGCACCCACCGATGGACACCTATACCGGTTGTCAAAATTCTTGGCTTCTCGGAAAGCCCGCGCTTGAAGAAAACCGGTAGGGGTCGGCGTCCCCCGGATCGGGTCCGGGGCAGGCTCTGCCGGCCCGAGCTGGTTGATATTGTTAAGAAAAATGTGCCGGCACGGAGGCCGGCACCTACCAAAGCCCAAGCGGCAATCGGACATTATTTTTGACACTCGCTATAAGTAGCTGTTTTTTCGGGTCACCAATGAACCGGATTTGCTAGTGATATGCTGGAGCTCTCCTCCTCAACCCTTCGGTGCCCGTGACTTTGTGGACATTGGCAGCCATGAAAGAGTACATTACACAAGAGCAACTCTAAAGGCCTGCAACGATCTTGCGCTATGGCAGGTGAATCGTTGAACACTTTTCGGGGTGCACTATGACGGAACAGGACCGCTCCATTGTGAAAGAGCCGTTGGCTCTCGATGTGGAAGAATGCGGTGATAGGATGCAGGGAAGGGAGAGTCTTGCCCAGGGTGAATTGCAGGAAAAGATCCTGGAAATCGAGCGTTTCAACCGCCTGGTCATGGCAAGGGAACAGCGGATCCTTGACCTGAAGAAAGAAGCAAACGCGTTGGCAGAGGCTGCCGGCAAAGTCGCGCCTTACAGATCCTTGGATCACGTTGAAATGGATGCGGCTTTGGACGAGGTGGCACCGGGCTCTGAACCTAAGGAATTACAGGTCACGGACTTGTTGGATCTTGAGGAGTTGCAGACCCTTCTCAGCCACTTCTGCGATGCAGTAGGGGTTGCCTCTGCCATATCAGACCTCAAAGGCAACCTGCTGGCATTCGCAAACTTTCGGCGAGCTTGCACTCAATTCCATCGTGTTGGCGAAATTTCCTCTCAACGCTGCGCCGAAAGCGACTCAATACTGGGTTCCAGACTCGAGGAAGGTCAGGATTTCACCATTTATCAATGCAAGAATGGCCTGACGGACGCGGCTTCGCCGCTAATTATAGACGGGAAGCATCTGGCCAATGTTCTTATCGGCCAGTTCCACTTGCAGGAACCTAATCTGGATTTCTTCCGTCGCCAGGCTCGAGACCTCGGTTACGATGAAGAGGATTATTTGGCATCCATCAAGGAAGTGCCAATCATGTCCGCTGAGAAGCTGCCCAGCATTCTTGGTTTTTTGTCAGAGTTCGCCAAGATGGTGGGCTCCCTCACGTTGGACCGAATTCGTGCGTCACAGGCAGCCGAGGTCATAAACAGGAGGGCCGAGGAATTGCGCCGCAGCCAGGCCGCTGCTTTGAGCCTTGCCGAAGACGCGGAAATGGCCCGTAGCGAAATCGCGCGATACAGGGATCATCTGGAGCAGCTGGTCAAGGATCGCACGGAAGAGCTGCGCGTTTCGGAAGAACGTAACCGCCTGCTCCTTGAATCTGTAGGCGAGGGGATCATCGGTGTGAGCGTGGACGGTAGGATGACCTTTGTCAATCCTGCGGCTTGTCGGATGCTCGGATACTCGCCGGATGAATTCGAGGGCAAAGAGCTCCACGACCTCATTCACTATGCCCATGCGGACGGTTCTCCATATCCGCGAGAAGATTGTGCTATGCACAAGTCCATTTCAGGCGGAACCGTCAGCCATGTCGACAGTGAAGTGCTGTGGCGAAAAGATGGCACGAGTTTTCCCGTAGCTTATTCCAGCAACCCTATCCATAAGGACGGCTCTCTCGTCGGGTCTGTCATCACTTTTAGCGACATCACCGACCGCCGCAAGGCTGAACAGGCCCTTGCTGAGAGTGAACGCACAACGCGCACGATCTTGGAGACGGCCAACGAGGGGGTCTTGATGGTGGACAACGACTCCGTCATCCTGGTTGCCAACCCTGCAATGTGCACTATCCTGGGCAGGCGGCAGGAAGAGATAGTCGGCCGCCGGATTTTTGATTTTGTTGACGAGGAGAACCGCCTGATTCTTCTGGCCCAGCTCGCAGAAAGAAACAAGGGAAAATCGGCGGCCTATGAGATTTCCTTGCAGAGGTCTGACGGGGTAAACGTGCCCTGTCTGTTCAATGCCACACCTTTTCTTAACGAAAAAGGGGTCAAAAAGGGTTCTTTCGCACTCGTCACCGATATCACCGATCGCAAACAGGCCGACGAGCAGATGCGCCGAGCCAAGGAGATGGCTGAGGAAGCCACTCGGATGAAGAGCGATTTTCTGGCCAATATGAGTCACGAGATCAGGACACCAATGAATGCGGTGATTGGCATGGCCCACTTAGCTCTTCAGACGGAACTGACTCCCAAGCAGGCGGACTACGTGAGAAAGATCCAGCGGTCCGCTCATTCGCTTCTGGGAATCATCAATGACGTCCTGGATTTTTCCAAGATCGAAGCCGGGAAGATGCACATGGAGTCCGTGGACTTCAGCCTAGACGAAGTCCTCGACAATGTATCTACGGTGGTGGGAGTGAAGGTGCAGGAGAAAGAACTGGAGTTCTTGATGGATACATCAAAGGATGTGCCCCTTGCTTTGGTGGGTGACCCACTGAGACTTGGGCAGATCTTGATTAACCTTTGCAACAACGCGGTGAAATTCACACAAGAGGGTGAGATAGTGATTTCCACCAGAGTGGTGGAGAAAGATGAGGAGTGGGTTAGGCTACAGTTTTGTGTTCGAGACACGGGAGTCGGCCTGACCGAAGAGCAGAAGGGGAAATTGTTTCAGGCATTTAGCCAGGCAGACACGTCTACTACGAGAAAATACGGAGGGACCGGGCTCGGGCTTACAATCTCCAAGCGTCTAGTCAACATGATGGGAGGGGAGATCTGGGTTGAAAGCGAACCTGGAAAGGGGAGCGAGTTCATATTTACGGCAAAGTTCGGTTTAGCGACGAAGGTCTCAAGGAGGCGCCTGGAGCCATCCGTGGACCTACGCGGGATGCGGGTCGTGGTGGTGGACGACAATGCGTCATCCAGGGAGATTCTGCAGACTTTGCTGGAAACCATGAGTTTTGAAGTAACCGTCGCAGCTTCGGCCGAGGAGGGGCTGGCGGAGTTGGAGAAAGAGGCCAAAGCCCGTCCGTATAAGCTGGTCGTCATGGACTGGAAGATGCCGGGTATGGACGGGATCAAAGCGTCCGCGGTGATCAAGAGTCACCCGCGGCTCCCTCAGAAACCGAAGATTATCATCGCGACTGCCTATGGTCGTGAAGAAGTCATGCAGAAATCCGAAAAGGTGGGGGTGGACGGCTTTCTTCTTAAGCCCGTGAGCCAGTCCGTGCTTTTTGACGCGATTATGGTGGCCTTTGGGAAGGAAACCCCAGAGGGTGAAGCCGTGGCACGGGAGAGCGGCAGCGATGAGGAAGTACTGCGAAAGATTCGCGGGGCAAGGGTGTTGCTGGCGGAAGATAATGAAATCAACCGGCAGGTGGCTAAGGAAATTTTGGAGCAAGCCGGATTGGTGGTGAGCATTGCCAACAACGGGAAAGAGGCCGTGGAGATGGTCAGGGCGGGGAACTTCGAGGTGGTGCTCATGGATGTACAAATGCCCGTTATGGGGGGATTTGAGGCGACGCAGGAGATTCGCAAGGATGAAGGATTTAAAGATTTGCCGATCATCGCTATGACCGCCCACGCCATGGCGGGTGACCGTGAGAAAAGCCTCAAAGCGGGTATGAACGATCATGTGACAAAGCCCATTGATCCGGATCAGGTATTATCTGCGCTGGCAGCGTGGATCAAGCCGGGTAAGCGGGAGATTTCCGAAAGCGTGTCTGAGCTGTTGATCGGTAAAAAAGCGATCGAAGACATTCTCCCTTCTGAGTTACCCGGGATTTCCGTGGCTTCCGGTCTCGGCAGAATCGGCGGGAACATGCAGCTCTATGCGAAGCTCCTGTGCAAGTTCAGGGAGGGCCATGAAAACACAGTGGAACGGATCCAGGCAGCTCTCCAATCAGGAGACACAGAGACCGCCGTCCGACTAGCCCACACGATAAAAGGGGTCTCCGGAAACCTGGGTGCAGAGAGCCTCTACCGTGCAGCGGCCGAGTTGGAAAAGGCGATCGCTGAAGGCAAAGAGAGCCTGGATCACCCTTTGACCGAGTTCGACTCTCAGTTGAAGGTAGTCATGGATGGGATAAGGTTTTTTGAAGAAAGCCTGGGGGCTCAGCAAGGGGCAGAGAAAGTTTTGACGGAGGTACGGGTCGATAAGGAAGCCGTGAAAACGCTGCTCCAGGATATAGCTCAACTTCTGGAGAGCGATCTGACGGAGGCCATGAACCGCCTTGAAGCGTTGAGGCAACACCTGGAGCATTCATTGGCTTATGAGGAATTCAAACGGCTGGAAAAGCAAGTTGAAAGCTTCGATACGGACAGTGCTCTGAGAAGCGTGGAGGCCATTGCTAGGAAGCTGGATACACCGCTGTAAGGAGGGAGACAGATCGTGGAGGGTGGGAAAAGAAGCAAAGTTCTGATTGTGGATGACACTCCGGAAAACATCCAAGTGCTTATGGGGACGTTGAAGGATCAGTACGCGATCGTGGCTGCCATCAACGGAGAGAAGGCTCTCAAAATGGCTGTTGCAGAACCGCGACCGGATCTGATTCTCTTGGATATCATGATGCCCGGCATGGATGGGTTCGAAGTATGTAGTCGACTAAAGGCTGATCCGGAAACCTGGGACATCCCGGTCATTTTTCTTTCCGCCCTTGATGACACCGCAAATAAGGTAAAGGGGTTCATGACAGGTGCTGTGGACTACATTTCGAAGCCTTTTCAGCCGGAAGAAGTTCGCGTGAGGGTCAATACCCATCTCACCATCAACCATTTGAAGCAGAGTTTGGCGGAGAGAAATAAAGAACTCCAGGCACACAGTGAACACCTTGAAGAAAGGGTGAAAGAACGAACCGCAGAACTGGCATCGTTGAATAGCGTCTACGAGCGTTTTGTTCCCAGGGAGTTCATTGATTTGCTGGAGAAGAAGAGCGTCCTGGAGATCAATCTGGGTGATCAGGTAAGCCACAAAATGACCGTCATGTTTGCGGATATTCGAGGGTGGACCACCTTGCTGGAAAAGATGACCCCGACGGAGGCTTTCAGCTTCATCAATGCGTATCTGAGACGGGTGAGCCCTGTGATCAAGGACTGCAATGGCTTCATAGATCAGTACTATGGCGACGGAGTGATGGCTCTTTTTCCTGGTACGCCGGATGATGCGGTGAGGGCTGCTGTCGGACTGCAAGGAGCTGTAGCTGAGTACAACGAGGAACGCACGAGAGATGGGTATGAGCCCATCGGCATCGGCGTTGGGCTCCACCTTGCCGATCTCATGCTGGGCATCATCGGGAGTGAAGATCGCATGCAAGGGGCCGTGGTGGCGGATGCGGTGAACCTTGCCGCACGTATAGAGGGCTTGAACAAGATGTACGGCTCCTATGTTAGCCTGAGCGACGAGACCTTTTTCGCGATGAAAGAACGGGACCGATACAGGCATCGTTTTATCGACAAAGTGCGTGTGAAGGGCCGAGAGGACGCGGTCACCGTTTATGAGGTTTTTGAGGGAGACCCTGAAGGGATCGCCAAGCTTAAAGAGCAAACGAAACCTGAATTTGAAAGCGGTCTTGAGCTCTACTATGGCAAGAAATTTTCTGAAGCCAGCGTTTATTTCAACCAGGTGCAGGAGAAGAATCCCGCGGACTTGGCTGCCCGAATCTATCTGAAACGCTGTGCCAACTACATGGTGAACGGTGTCTCGGCGGATTGGACAGGAGTGGAGACCATTATTGAAAAATAAGGGAGACTGAACGTTATCGGGTCATAACGCTGTCATGAATCAGACTGACTACCTGGCCTACTTTGCCTACTAATCCTGAGCAGTCCCGCAAGTCGCTCAATCGCCCTCTCACGGCGGGGACAGGGGTTCGATTGCCCTTGGGGCTGCCGGCATAATCCCCCAATATCGCCACTTAGCAGACACGACCAATCTCTAAAGTAGTTTCGAGAATTTCTTGGTCCAGGGCCTCCAAAGGGCCTCTTCCGATTTCGAATTCCAAGCGGAACGCTCCGCGCGGCGCACAGCGCGAACCTGCGAGATCCCTGTCCCGCGAAGACGCACAAGAGCAAGAACCGACGTGCCTCCAGGCGCGCCTCAATTGGGATGGTGCGAGAGGCGTCAAACAAACTTTCAATTCTCTTAGCTTTGGCCTGTTGCTTGCAAGCCTTTCTCCCCAGCGTAGGGCTGTGCCTTAGCCTCATGTCCACATCCTATCGAGATTGCTATTAGCAGGGGTATGCTCCATGAGAGACCAAGACAAGAGCAAGCAGCTACTCATAAGAGAGCTGCAAACTATGCGTCGGCGAGTCGCTGAGTTGGAGCGTAAGGAAGGGGACCGAAACCACGCAGTCGAAGGATTGCGCGATGCCGAAGCCAAATATCGGACGCTGGTGGAACAAATCCCGGCAATAACTTATGTAGCGGCCCCGGGCGAGTCGGGTACCAAACTCTACGTAAGTCCCCAAATTGAAGCTATTCTAGGCTTTTCTCTATCCAATTTAGCGGACCGCCCGGCTGTTTGGGAAGAACAGCTTCATCCTGAAGACGGAGACCGCGTGTTGGCCCAAATTGCTCGGAGCCATTCCACGAGCGAACCTCTGCTTATCGAATATCGGATGTTGTCTAGGGATGGGCGCGTAATCTGGTTCCATGATGAGGCGGTGCTTGTGCGCGATTCCAACGATTCCCCTCTTTTTTTTCAAGGGGTCATGTTCGATATCACGGAGCGCAAGCGTGCTGAAGAGGACTTGAAGCGGTTGGTCACAGCCATTGAGCAGGCTGCGGAAGCCATCATCATCACAGACACGAGAGGCGGAATCGAATACGTCAACCCTGCGTTTGAGCAGATCACGGGCTACACCCGAGACGAAGTTATCGGTCGCAACCCAAGGTTCTTGAAAAGTGGCCGGCAGACTGAAGCATTTTATAAGCAGCTGTGGGATACCATCACGGGCGGAGAGGTGTGGACGGGGCGTCTGGTCAATAAGAAAAAAAACGGGAGCCTTTTCGAGGAGGAAGCGACCATCTCCCCGGTGCGCGACACCTCGGGTGAGATCGTACATTACGTTGCCGTAACGCGTGATATCACGCGCGTGGTACAGCTGGAAAGGCAGCTTCTCCAGGCTCAAAAGATGGAGGCTGTTGGGAATCTCGCGGGAGGGATCGCGCATGATTTTAACAACTTACTGACCATCGTCTTAGGGTATGCTGAGTTGCTCATTGTGGACAAGACTCTGCCGAGCCACGCTCTTGGGGATCTTCAGAGAATAGCCCAGGCAGCGCGCAATGGGGCCGATCTTGTCAAGAGGCTACTGACGTTTAGCAGAAAGGCGGAAACGAACCCGCGCCCGCTTAATTTGAATCATCAAATCGAGCAGATAAGAAACTTGTTGTCGCGAACCATCCCCAAAATGATCGAGATTGACCTTTCCTTAGCCGATGAGTTGCCTACGATTGACGCCGACCCTACCCAGATTGATCAAATCGTGATGAACCTTGCAGTCAATGCGGCGGATGCAATGCCCGAAGGAGGCAAACTGGCCATTGCGACTGCCGCTGTTGATCTTGACGCGGAATACTACAAAACTCATTTTAAAGTTCGTCCCGGTCGATACGTGCTGCTTACCGTCTCGGACACCGGGTATGGCATCGACAAATTCGCTTTGGAACACATATTTGAGCCGTTCTATACGACCAAAGAGCCAGGCAAAGGAACCGGGCTCGGATTGGCCATGGTTTATGGAATCGTTAAACAGCATGGCGGCTACATAACGTGCTACAGTGAACCCGCTATCGGTACCACCTTCAAAATCTATCTGCCAGTGATAGAAGAAGTTGGGCCGGGACCGGAAGAATTGCTGGAACAGGCAGCGCCCCTTGGCGGCACAGAAACCATACTTCTGGTCGATGATGAAGAGTCGATCAGGCAACTGGGAGAAAAGCTTCTCAGCCGGTCCGGTTACAAAGTGCTGACTGCCGGCAGCGGGCATGAGGCTTTAGAACTTTACAGGACACAAAGAGAAGAGATATCCTTGGTACTCCTGGATCTTATCATGCCCGGGATGGGGGGGAAACGGTGTCTTGAAGAGCTGCTTGGTATCGATCCGGAATTAAAGGTGCTTGTCGCCAGCGGGTACTCTGCCAACGGCCTCATAGATGATGTCCTCCACTGCGGGGCAACTTGCTTTGTCAGCAAACCATATAATATGCGCCAACTGCTCCGAGTGGTCCGCGAAACCTTGGAAACAACCGAACGGGGGTTGACTCGCGATGAAAGAACGGGACCTACCGAGAATTGATGAACGGGATGTGAGACAGCCGACGGAAACAATCGATTTAAATGACCTGTTCCGGCCGACCATGAGCGATTCAGGCAGCTTTGACGTGGGAACGGCAAGATATGGGGCATTTTGTAGGCTTTTGCAGGCGATCCCCGTGCCGGTATTGTTGATAGACCGCTCGTTCCACGTGAGGTTTACAAACCGTGCGGTCGAAACTCTCGGGAGAAACAGTTCCAGCCTCATCGGATCATCGTTCTCATCACTATTCCCTGGAGCGGCGATGGCACGGAAAGGGATGTCGCTGGTGAAGTTCGTATTCACAAGGAGGAAGCCGCAAACAGCTCAAGGTATGCTGACGATTTGCGGAACATCCATTTGGGGTCGAATGCACCTACGGTCGATCAGAATCGGCCCTTCCAAGTTTGTGCTGGTCTTGATTGAGAATTTAACGGCGGAGAAAGAACTTGGGGCCATTCAGAAGTACCGTAAACTTGTGCAAGTATTTCCTTTGGGCATTGCCGAATTCGCCTTAAAAGAACCAATTCTGTGTGGTCGAGAGTCGCGGGATCCAATTCCTCTTATACTGGATGCAAGATTGGTGGACGGCAATCTTGAGTTCGCCAAGATGCACGGTTATGAGACAATCACCCAACTCCACGGCCTTCCGCTTGGCGCACTATTCCCCTTCGATAAGGAAGCATTCGACCATTGTCGTACGTGGGTCGAAAATGGTTTCCCCAGCAGGTCGGCAGAAAGGACAGAGACGAAAAGTTCGGGAGGCACGACGTACTTTGAAGACACGTTGATCAGCAATGTAAATGAAGATCGTTTGCTTGGGTTTTGGGGAGTGCGACGTAACATCACAAAACAACGAATGCTTGAAGAAAGAGTCAGGCACGCGCAAAGAATGGAGGCCATCGGGTCGCTGGCCGGTGGCATCGCGCACGAGATACGAAATCCCTTGGGAATATGCTCGTCCGCGGCTCAGTTCCTGCTGGAGGAAGAGATTAGCCCGGAATTCAGGAGAGAATGTGCGGAGAAGATTCAAGCAGCTGCACACAGAGCTTCTCGAATTATTGAGGATCTATTCAATTTCGCGCGTCCTCATCCTATTAGCGCGATAACCGCTGTACAACTGATTCCAGTTTTGCGGGAAGCCTTGAAATTGGCTCGCCAAGCCGGCGTCACATATAAAGTAGCACTCACATCAAATTGCCCGGAAGAAGAAGTCCTCGTTCCGGGCAATGCCGGGTTGCTCCAGCAGGTGTTCGTTAACCTTTTTTCAAATTCCTTCAGCGCCATGCCCGAGGGGGGAGAATTAAGAGTTTCCTTGGAAAGGACCGCGAAACATTATGTTGTCCGAATATCAGATACCGGCCATGGCATAGAAAAGAAGGACATGGGGAGAATATTCGATCCGTTCTATTCGGCGTCACCTATACGGAAGGGAACAGGGCTGGGACTCTCCATAGCATATTCCATCGTCAAAGAGCATTCAGGAAGTATCGAAGTCGAGAGCACCAGTGAACATGGAAGCACTTTCACTGTCAGATTGCCCCGTGCCCTGAACTCATGATAGTGCAGCCCATTCAGGATTTGGCCTCTCTTTCACTGGCGTCGACGCTCTTCCGAAGAATCATAACAAAGCTTCCGTCATCCAATTTCTCTACGAGGCCATGGACTATGATTTCCGTCCGGTCCTCACATGTAATGATGAGATCTATGCTTCTCAATTCACTCTCAGTCTCGACCAGCTTTTCAAGCCAGTCCAGCAACACTTGATGATGCCCCCCATCCGCCACACCCACTGTTCGAATCCATCTCCGTCCGCTGTTGAGGTCTTCGACGTCGTAACCAAAGAGCTCTTGGAATTCGGGATTCACATAAGAAAAACCGCCGTTTGGGTCTATCAGGGCGACACCCGAGCCAGCGTGTTTCGCTAACACATCAAACTTTCGCTTCTCGACTTTCAGCGTTTCGTGTGTATGCAAGTGATGGTGCACTTCTCGCCCCAATTCTTCGGCCGTCCGGGCGAGCGCCTCGCTTAGAGTCCGGATACGCGTTTGCAGTTTGCGGTTGGCGATTCGCAACTGGCGGTCGGTTCTTTGATTCAAACGCTCGAGCTTTCTCTCACATGTCACGTCCTCGGTCAATAGAAGCAAATGCTTGTCATGTATTATTCTGACTGTTTGGAGATGAATACGCGCCCAGATTCGCGCATTGTTTCCAAGGTCTAGAATCGTCTCAACGATCTGGCGCTTGCCGGACAGGAAAGCTCTCTCCAACATAAACTCGGCCTTGTATACCAGCGCTTCAGCTCTCACCGAGTCCCTGGGGCGAGAAATAAGATCGGTAAAGAGCTTCCCGGATGCCCACGTGTCATCAACGGCAAGCTTCTTGAAAAAACGATTGGCGAACCGGACGCAATACCCACGGTCGAGTAATAGAGCGGGAATAGGCAACGCATCCAGCAATCGACCAAATACCGCTGATTCGAGGCCACTAAGGCTGAAGGCGCCCGATGAATACGCATCGTGGTCAAAGAGCGAGCTGACGTCAATAGTCTCGGTGGAGGTTTCTGCCGTTCCCACCCGTCGTGAAACTCCATCTTCAGCCTGAAAGTCATTGAAATCCGGGAGGTCCTTGGCACCCATGAATGGCCCCTCAAATCTCGACTAGAAGAAGTTCATTCCAACGCAGATGCTTCAGTTGCTCGCCTCTGAAACATGGGATTGCCCACCCACCAATCCATTCCGATTTCTTTGGCTTTGTCCACCGAGCAAACCAAGAGTCGGATTTGAATCGTGAGCAGTTCCACATCTACCAATTTGATTTTTATATCCCCCGCTATGACGATACCTTTGTCCAAGACACGTTCAAGAAGGTCGGCAAGATTCGTGCTTTCGACAGAATGTCGGGCCGAGCGCTGAATGGCCATCTTATTTCTCCTCAAAGAAGCTTGCCCAATGGACCCAAGTCGAGATTTAAGTCTTCATCCGCTAGCTGGAACTCTTCTCGCAACCGGTCGATTTCTGCAGCTTGCATCATTAACGTTACCCCGATTTCTTCGATCTCCGAATCGCTTAGAGTTCCGCTTTCCATGCGCCTTATTGCCTGGCGCTCAAGGAGTTCATGCAAGAGTTTTACTATGGTGAGTACGAGCTGACCCAGGCCGTTCTTGACCTTGTTCTCGTCCAGGTTTAATCGACTCGCGTCCTCTTTCACAATGGACCGCCGGTTTCGCCCGACTTCCATCACTCTGGCAAAGTTGCTTAACGCGTTTGATTCAACTCTAGGACTGCGTCCAAACGGCATGAAGTACTCCCGATCAGGGATCTCCGATGTTTCACACGTGGTTCTCATGCAAAGCCTCACGGGATTGTCTCTCGATGAAGGAAGAGCCTCCCAGCCCGTCGGAGGCCTCGATTGACTTCAGCACCAATTGAAGCCCGAGATAAATCAGGTCCACATTGGCGACCGAAATTGTTATCTCGCCTGCGACCACGGCCCCCTTGTTTAGTACTCGGTCGAGAGCTTCGCAAAGCGACACATGTTCCTCATCGTTTATGGCAAGATCCTTCATGAGATCCTCTCGGGATTGGCGTGCGGAAGTCCCCGGCTGAGTTCACCTCGCACTTACATCTCCTGGCCGTGGTCATCTTCACCGATTAGAGCGCCTCGCTCTTCGACAGCATCCAGGCGATCCAGCAGCTCTGCCTCTCGGGTGTCAAATTCCGCCTCTGTTATCTTCCCGGACTCCAGCATCATGTAGAGCTGCTGCAACTGGGTCATTATGGCTTCCGCCTCGCTGTGAAGTTCCTCCTCAGCGGCATCACGGATTTCATTGAAGATCCACAGGACGCCGTTTATGGGAAATAACAGGATGTCATCTACGATAAGCATGATCTCCTCCTATATTCTCCAGGGCTAGACATCAATGCTGATCTCAACGAAGTGGTGGGGAGCCCAAGGCCCGTTGTAATCGAAGGCAAAGTTGTCGTCAAAAAACCTTGCCGCCTCAAACACACCGGCTTCGAATTCCTTCAAGAAGTCGCGACGTACCAGACAGGCAAGGTTCATCACCTCTCTCTCGTCACGACATCTGTTCCTTTTCATGTCGGCGCATCTAGGCGCGAGAACTTGTTCCACTCTTTCGTAATGGCGATCTCGATCCGCAATAAGGATGGACTCTACGAGCCGACCGATTTCGATCTTTTCATCCTGTGTGGGTTCTCGGTTCGTTCCCAGTAATCGATCTCGGGCGGCCCTGAGTTCGAGATGAGTATTAACTAGGTACTCGAAAATGTTGGGCACATCCCAGGACACTCTCAGTCCCATCTCTACCTTACCTGCAACTTGTTGAAGTTGCTCCAGTATGGCCTTGCGATTTCGCGAAAGGATATCTCGCACCGCCTTCGAGCTACTTGAAATGATGCCGAACGACATGGGCAACAGGGCCCCATCCTGTAGGAGTTTCACGATCACACTCTGGTGAGCTGCAAAGTGGCGGCGTTCCGGACGAATTCTTTGGACGTCAACATTACTGACGGCCGCGGCCACATTTCCATTTGAGATTGTGTAAACATCTCCTCCATTGATGCCGAGGCATCCATAAGTGCGGTCGGGGCCGCCGGGAACTAATGCGTAGAGGTACCTCCCTTTCATTCCACTCTCCATTTTGCCGCTCGTTTTCATTTGTTCCCTCATTTCTGCACAGGGATCCATTCCGGGCCACAGTCCCGGGTTTGGCGTTGAACAACAGCACACATGGCGCAATCCGCCAACGAAGAGATACCGAAATCTCCGGACCCGGAGCACGCGACGTCAGAACCTGCCAATGTCTTCCGCTACCTCACGGTCGTCCCGACACCGCTTTGACCTTTGTCCGACCTCCTTTTATCCCTCGCACTGCGGTCGAGGGGACGTCCGGGCACGCGACGGTCAAACTCACTGATTTGACCTTTCCGTGAGAAATTTTCACCTGCAGTAATTGGCTGCACACGTAGCACTTGACCAAGCCCTCGAAGTCGTCGTACGCATCGCCCAACTGCAGGCCGTGACCGCAAGAAACGCAATTGATTTTCATGGTAGTCCTTTCCCATCCCTGTTCGAGACAAATATTGACTAGCCTTCGGCGCCAACCGAAAAGCCCTTAACCAGAGCGGCCGGCTCTCGAGGTAGGCGCGCCCTTTGGGCGCCACTTCAACCCGTTTAGCCAAAGCCGGTGCCGGCTTCTCCACAACCGTTTGGCCTCTCCCAAGGCCCTGCGTCCTCGATCCAGGAGTATCAGCGGGACGGCTGTTGCGTGCAGGCACGCACGGAAGCTTTTTATGTTACGACTCGTCCTAATTTCATTGCAGTTCTTGATGGCTGACATAAGACCTCACCGTAATCTTACGACCTGGATGGAGATGTATGGATCCACATCCGTATGGTTACAATTCACAAAACTCAGTATCTGATTTTGAGGCATCTTTTGTCCTTGTCGGAAGGAAGTGCCGGTTCATGATGGTCGGTCCCTGACTTGCGCGGCGTTCCCCCAATATGTTCGCCAAGACTTTTCAGCACCATGTCCTTTTCAACTTCGATTTCTGAGAGACGTGCGTCGATGTTCCCAATCCGGCCTTGCGCGCTGATTTTTTCCTTTTGCCGCCTGGCCTTCTCCATCTCCAAGCAGCTGATCTTCATGTAGGCCATGTAAGGAACGCGCACTCTTTCAGGGTTTCCCGATCGTGTACGGATATCTTTCAACCCTCGCAGAGTGGTTCTTGTGCGAATGTCCATGATGTTCTCTCCTCAGATAAGCTGACGGGCCCGTTCCTTTTTCTTGATACCTTTCTGCCTGCACACATTTTGGATCAATTCATCCACCTTGTGAGGCATAAGCGATTCGCCGGCGCGAGTAACCTTTGCCGTATCCACACTCAAGACATCGCGACATATCCAGCGGAACGTCTTGTCATTCGCTCGTGCGCGCCCTCCCCGGTGGGCAAGCACCCGTGCGATAGCGATGCAGGCGCGAACTGTGGGCCTGTGGTTGTTGACCCCCACGAGGCGTAACTCACGTATGACGTCCACGATCACCTCTGCGTCGCTCCTGGGCAGACCGGACTTGGCCATGGTGATTTGAATTTCGGTTTCCCTGTCGTAGTGATCCACATCGATCGTGATGATCCGATCCAATAACGCATCCTGGGTCTTGTGCACACCCGCGTATTCTTCAGGGTTAGACGTAAAGATGGCCCGGAAAGATGGGTGCACTTCCAGATGGCCTTCTCCCGCCATGCGTAGGCTCGGCAGGTTTAGGATCTTTTCTTCCAGAATGCTGAGCAACACGTTGTTGGCTTCCGGTCTGGAGCGGGTGAATTCATCGTAAATCAGCGTGTATCCGTCTCGACAAGCAGTTGTGAGACGATTGTCCACCCAGAGGCTTCGCAACTCTTCTTCCGTCCTCACCACAGAGTGGATAAAATTGTCGATCAGTTTAGATTTCCGATACCCTGCATCCCGGCCGACCAGATCGGAACTTCCGAATTCATCATCGCCGTGCAAGAGAATTACCGGCCGACCGAGTTTCGCGGCAGCGTGAAAAGCGAGGGTCGTCTTTCCTGTTCCCGCAGTTCCGGCAAAGTGCACGGAGTATCCAACCGCAAGGTAGGCCATTGCGCGGTCAGTCAATTCTTTGACTTGGGCGGTGCATACAAACTGATCGCTGGGCTCGGGCACGATTCGTTCGCGATCTGGTGTAATCACCGCCGTAGCCGTCGCTGCAACTCTCAAATTTGCGCCACTCATAGCTTTTCCGCTCCCTATTTGATTATTTTTCGATCGTTCGCTCGGACAGTCAGCGGGAAATGTTTCCGGCGTTGCCCGGTGAATGCTCTTTGGCAACGCCGGCCCGCTCTAGGGTTGGGTGACAAGTCCACGTCCTCGACATTTTAGGCAGGGCATTGCCGGTGCCGAAGAATCATCCCCAGACCCACGACATTGGGGACAAGTAACTGTCCCGCCAGATGGAATATGGACAAACCCTGTCCCCATGCAGGAAGTGCAGGTGAGCGTTTTGACAGCCCCCGTGCCAAGGCAATGAGCGCACGGGACATACGGAGACTTCACCCGGACAAAACCTTTGCCCCCGCACACGCAGCAGGTGGAGAGTTCAGACATAATCCCAAACGGGTCTCGTCCTCTGCCGCCACAAAAAGAGCAGGTCACTTCTGCCACTTCCCGTGGGTTTTTCATCAGCTCAGGCATCTTCTTCCTCTGGTTCAGCATCACAGCGATTCACCGTCACTTCTTTATCTTCTTCTTGCCCATAGCTGTCGGTTGGTCCTGTCTTTCCCTTTCGGCCGCTACTTTTGCCGTGAGTTCATTTCCGGCTTTTGCTGTACGCTCAGCTTCCTCCTTAGCCTTACGTTCGGCTTCGGCTCTTGCCCTTAGCTCGGCCTGCTGTCTTGCTTTTCGTTCAGCATCTTCCTTGGCCTTGCGTCCGGTGGGAGACAAAGCCTCCCAGGCACGTCGAGCGCCTGCAATATCAGCCGCCACCTCTTGCCTCATACCCGCGACCGAAGTTTCCAGTTTCGAGAGAAACTGCTTTCTCTCAGCTTTTGAACTCTTCGCCATCATCGACCTTGAATGGTGGAATCCTTCCAGCACGCCCGCGACCGTGTCTGCAACGTCCGCCACGAACTTTGCATTGGTCTTCTTCGTCTTAACAGCCATGTCATTGTGGTCGTCACGGAATTGGCTCAACATTCCGAGTACTCCGGTTTGTATGTGCGTTACAAATTTCCCCAGATCCTTCTTCGTTCTGGCAGCCATCTGTGCGTGAGCTCTGTCGAAGCCCTTGAGCATCCCGGAGACGTCGGCCTCCATGTTCGTGACAAACTTTGTGCGTGCTTGCTTGGCGCTTCTTGCCATCTCCGCGTGAGCATGGCGAAAACCCTCTCGCATCAATGAGACTGCGCTCTTCAGCTCGCGGTCGTGACTGGCCATGTCCACCATCAGCGCCCGGCGAGAATCCCTCAGGGTGGTAATCTCGCCGCAAAGCCGGGCAAAATCTTGCGTTAGATTGCCCATCACTCCTCCTTTGTTTCCTCGAAACCTCAACCCGCTGGCTGAGGGGCCCCTTCCGCCTCGCTCCTCGCCCTGTGTCGGGCACCCTCAGGGAGGTCCAGGGGCTCAAGGGGGGCCTAAGCAGGCAGCCCCCCCGGCCGGACCCAATAGGGGTTGAGACGTGCCCTCCAATTAGGCAGGCGCAGCAGCACTCGCGGTAAGACCGATAGCTTCTGCATACTTCAGGTAGGTTTCCACAGAAGCGATGACCACCCTCGCCTCGACGGAAAGCAGTTCGATTCCGACCAACGACACCTTGGCCCAGGCATCGATCACGATTCCCTTGTCCAGAATCCTGTCAACGACCTCTGCCAGGCTGGACGAGTCGGTTGACTTCGCTATCTTGGCCATTTTGATCCTCCCTCTTTACTGTGTAGATTTCCGCCATTTCTGGCTTTTTGTTTGGCATGCCGACGATTGCTGTT
This sequence comes from Thermodesulfobacteriota bacterium, assembly GCA_049323095.1. GTDB lineage: Bacteria > Desulfobacterota > Desulfomonilia > Desulfomonilales > Desulfomonilaceae > VGSG01. The sequence goes on along the minus strand of JBMOME010000301.1, from coordinate 21,483 downwards.
GCCAGATTCGTGCCAATCGATTCTGCAATCCGGCAAAAGCATGAACTGCTGTCGTGACGACGTAGCCCGAAGCAATCTCCGGTGCCGGGCAAGTGATAATGCATCCTCCCTCGGATCACGTCCGGGGTGGTTGCAATGACAGAATCGACCCGCTCATGTTGACGAACAATCGAACATAACCGACAAAAAGGGTGAGCTCACGGCGCTGCCGGAAGAGAATCAACTTCTGAGAACGGCAGCATCATTCGATGGGAAGCTGAAAGTGGAACATGTGGCGCGTGGGCTATGGATCGGATTCCTTATTTTGGGGGGTGGATTCCTTAGCTCTGAGTGCAAGCAGTGCGCGGGAATTGGCATTCTCGATAGAAGCATCGATGTCCGCGTGCAAAAAAGGTTTTGCTATGAAATCAAGAATGAGTTGTTCTTTGAGAGCCTCTTGGACTGCTGGGTCATCCTTATAACAGAGGCCCGAAATCATCACGATCAAGGTTGCGGGATCTAGCGACTTCATACGCCGAGCCAGCTCCAGCCCTTCCATATCGGGCAGCTTCATGTCAACAAAAGCCATCCGGAACTTATATAGCTCCAATAGCTTCATCGCCTCCCGGCCGTTGGACGCCTTCTTTGAAGGATGGCCGCGTTTCCGGAGAATGTGTTCCAGTGCCCAACACATGTCAGGTTCGTCATCAACGATCATTATCAATGGGGGCCCATCGTCCATTGGAAGCCTCCTGGGGAATCAAGGAAAAGCGGCAAGGTGACAGTGACAACGGTTCCTTCCTTCTCCGCGCTGCGGATTTCGATGCTTCCAAAGTGGTGTTTTATGATCGAATAACAGATTGAAAGCCCCAATCCGGTGCCTTTGCCCACTGGAGACAGGGTGTAGAAAGGGTCGAAAATGTTCGCCAGGTGCTCTTGGGGAATGCCATGCCCCGAATCCGAAATTCGAATAGACACTTCCCAAGCAGTTTGCTCCACGAACAAATGCAAGTCGCCTCCGTGAGGCATGGCATTTATCGCGTTGAGGAAGAGATTCAAGAAAACCTGCTGCAGAAGACCCACATTGCCGTAGATAATCACCGGATGGGTAGGGTTGTCGATCCCGACAGAAACGTTCTGAAGTCTGGCCTGGTTTGCCACAAGGCTAAGGGTGTCATGGAGCACGCAGACCAAATCCACGTGCGTCATATGAGTAGTGGCGGCAGGTCGCGCAACACTCAAGAGATTCTCAATAATGGCTGATGCCTTCTGTATATTGGCCCGAATTTTCTCCACGCACTCCCTGCGAACATCGGGGGGTGTACTTGCCAGAGTAAGGAGCTCGGCGGCGACGAGACATACGCCAAGAGGATTTCTGATTTCGTGCGCGATTCCTCCTGCCATCACTCCTAGTGCCGCAAGTTTCTGGGATTGAAGGAGTTGGGCCTCGAGCTTGCGACGTTCGCTCAAGTCGCGGCCTACCGCCACGATACCGACCAACTGCCCCTTTTCATCCTGCATGGGAGAGAAAACCCAGCTCATGGGAATTCGTTTACCAGCTTTTGTCACGATATCCCATTCTCCGGTCTGAGGACTCGTGCCGACCTTCAATCTCTCGGAAACAGCCGCCAACGCCTGTGCATGATCCTCTACGAACCAGTCAAGGAGAGGAGTCCCTTTCACTTCTTCGAACCGGCGGCCCGAAACTTGTTCGGCTGCCGAGTTCCATGTCACGATTCTTCCCTCCGCGTCGGTCGACAAAACCATGTCTGTCGCGCACTCGACCACGCTGGCCAAATGTCGCTCGACACGTCGTACCTCCCCATTCAGCCTGACCTGCTCAGTCACATCTTCCATCAACAGCATAACATGCTCTATGTGGCTCTCCCACGAAAAAGGAAGAATACTGTAATAGTAAATCCTCATGGGAACTCCAGGAGCACGATATGTCATCCGCTCTCCCTTTGTAGCCTGCTTTTCTTCGAATACGTGACGGACACGACTGACAATATCCATATTCTCTACGATAGTCGCCGGCAACAATTCTTCAAGCCTATGACCAATTGCCTCGGTCTTGTCCTTTCGACTCTTTTCAAGGAAGTTTCTGTTGGCCAACACAATGCGCATATCCCGGTCGATAAGAAGCACAGAAGACGGGATCGCCTCCAGAAGCATATGGAAAAGTTGTTCATAACGTTCCTTCTGGTACGGCCTTGAAAGTTCAGCGGTTGCTTTATCCATAGCAAGTACCACCGGAAAAGAAGGGAAAATTCTTACATAAGCTACGCCCCGGCATCATGAATCGGAAGGTCATTCGGCAGCACGAAATTGAATGGTGGCCAGGGGCCGCTCAAGAGCAACTTTGTCGCTTCCCTTGCTTTCAGTTCATCAAATACGGTTTCGAAACGAACCAGTGATTCCTTCGGAACCAAGAAATATAGTGAGAGCAGGATAGGTGTCCTCCCGTTGTCGGCGTCGGCCTTGGGTCTTGACGTCTCGCCTTTGAATTTTGCGTACAAGCCCTCAAGCGACGAGCGATAGTGTCTCACTACTTTTTCAATCTCTTCAGTTACTCCACACTCGGCTAGGTAATAGGTTCGGCGTCGTTCGAGAAATGCTTTCCCAGGATCGTTACCCTCGGAGGCTGGGAGCCGAAAAGGGCGAAACCGTGTCTCAGATAGGGATTCCCGAGCCTCCATAATCACTTTGATGCTCATTTCCACACAGCCATCGAGCTCTTTAATTAATGAACGGTAATGTAGGCTCCGCTTTTCAAGCAAGCGTTCGATGTCAGCTTCTTCGTAAAAGACCGTGCCGAATCGAAGGGGAATTATTGTACAGCTCCGGAAGTAGAATTCGATGATTCCGTGATAGGCTACGAGCGCTGGAATATTCGGAAGATCTTCGGGGTGTATGATCGGAGAGACCGCGGCGGCAAGGCCGCTTTTCTCGATCACATAGACGGAACCGCCTTCCACACCGGGATACGCCCCTGTCGGCGCACTGGCCTGTTTCTCAAAGATACAGTAAAGTAAGTATTTCAAGTCGCCTTACCCGTCGTGAGAGGAGGGGAGAAACTGTAAGGAGGCCAAGGACCGGATATCTGAAAGAATAGGCCGTCATGGTTGTGATCCATATTGGCCTGTTCGATCCTGGTTTGGAACCTTGCAATAGTGCCGCGGTGAACCAGAAAGGCCCAGTTTGCTACTACCTCCTTACCACCTGTTTCCGACAAACGCACGATGTCACGACTGAGAGAACTCGTAGAATGGACTGCCAGTTCGCTTGCCACCGCATGACAGACTACTTTTAGCCTACGGCTCAGCTCCTTGTCCGCCTCGCCGTACAGCTGCCGCTCTTTAAGGTAGCGCAATCCGGTTGGAAATGACGATGGCTCACCCGACCGCTTAGAAAGCTTTTCAGAAACCAGCCTTTCCCGAGCGTGCGCCCTGCTCAGGGTACACTTTACGGACCATTCCTCTTTATCCGTCACGTGGTCCAAGAACCGGCCGATCTTTCCACAGTTCTTATCCAAGAGCCTCTGAAGGCTTCTCGGAGAGGAGAAGAGAGTCCCGAACCTGGCAGGGAACACCGGGGAATGTTGCATGACATTCTGGATTACCTCTCCATGTCGGACAGCCCTCGGCCCCACCCAGGCCGGATCTTGCAACCGCTGTTCTGCGGACGGCCCGGTAAACACATCGAGGGGAACCTCACAATAGACGGCTGCGATATCACGAAAGTGTTGCTGAAGTAGGGGCTCGTCCCCTTCCACGCCGTAACCTACAAGTGCCGGCAACGCTCTCGAACGGGCAAAACAAAAAAGATAAAGCGAACTTTGCATGGTTAATCTCCGCCCAAGACCGCTATCGCCCCGTCAACATCGCTACGCGTGATCTGTACTTTAACTTCTCGGGGCGACTCCTTCCTCAAAGTTGCCACCGCGCGTCTGACAGCGCTCAAAGCTGCTCTGCTGCAAACTGATGCTATTTCCGCTCCGCTGAAACCTTCGGTGCGCGCAGCAAGTTCCGCGGGATCGATCCCATTTTTCAACGGCTTATTTCGCAGGTGGACCTCGAATATTTCTTTCCGGTCGTCTTCTCCGGGCATGGGGATTTCGACCACTTCATCGAATCGTCCCGGTCTAAGCACCGCGGGATCCAGCATGTCCGATCGATTTGTAGCTCCGAGCACCAGGACCCCTTTGAGCTCCTCGATGCCGTCCAGCTCGGCCAAGAATTGGCTGAGGACTCGTTCAGCCACGTGGGCATCCGTGGAAGCCATGCTGCGAGCAGGAAGGAGAGCGTCGATTTCATCAAAGAAGATGATGCAAGGCGAAGCTTGCCGAGCTTTACGGAAGACATCTCGGACACTTTGCTCCGATTCCCCGACGTACTTGGAAAGGAGAGCCGGACCTTTGACCGAAATGAAATTAACCTTGCTCTCGTTTGCAATTGCCTTGGCGAGCAGCGTCTTGCCACACCCAGGCGGGCCGGAAAGCAAAATACCTCGCGGGGGTTTGGTCCCTGCCTCTTCGAAGAGATGTGGGTATTGGAGAGGCCATTCGACGGATTCGATCAATCGGTCTTTGATATTCTTGTGGCCTCCCACATCTTCCCAGCGGATGTCGGGAATTTCCACAAAGACCTCTCGTATTGCCGAGGGCTCCACTTCTTTGAGCGCACTGAGGAAGTCATCCATATGAACTTCAAGCTTGGCAAGCTGTTCATAGGGTATCCCGGTCATTCCAAAATCAATCTCGGGCATGATGCGGCGCAAGCAGAGCATTGCGGCTTCCCGGCACAAGGCTTCAAGATCCGCTCCCACGAATCCGTGGGTGATCTCGGCGAGATGAGCCATTTCCACGTCTTTAGCTAGTGGCATACCTCGACTGTGAATCTCGAGGATCTCCAACCGTCCGTTCCGGTCCGGGATTGGAATAGCGATTTCCCTGTCAAAACGCCCTGGTCGACGGAGTGCGGGGTCAAGGGCGTTGGGAATGTTTGTTGCGGCTATAACAATGACGTTCTGTCGTCGCGTTAAACCGTCCATCAACGCCAAGAGCTGAGCCACTACCCTTTTTTCGACATCGCCCACCACCTTTTCCCGCCTGGGAGCGATCGCGTCGATCTCGTCGAGAAAGACTATACTCGGCCCCTTCTTGGTGGCCTCCGCAAAGATTTGTCTCAAGTGTGCTTCGCTCTCTCCATAGAACTTGTGAACCACCTCCGGTCCGCTGACGGAAAAGAAGTTTGCCTCGGTCTCATTGGCTATTGATCTGGCGATGAGCGTTTTTCCGCAACCGGGCGGTCCGTGAAGCAGGACACCTTTGGGCGCGTCAATGCCTAGTCGCTCGAAGACCTCCGGGTACCGGAGAGGCAGTTCAATCATTTCTCGAATACGGTGAACCTGCGGCTTGAGACCCCCGATGTCTTCGTATGACAGCGTCCGAGATCTCTCGGCTTCTTCCCCCTTGCCGATTACCAGGTGCGTAGTCGGGCTAATTAGAACCGGATCCTTGGGACTTGTGCTTTCGACCTTGAAGTCCGCGGATCGGCTACCAAAAAGCGTGGCCCTAATGTAGTCACCAGTGACCACCGGCAAACCGTCCAAGAGGCTCCCGATATATTTCAGATCGCGCTCAGTGGGAGTGACGTTAGCCGGGGTAAGAACTACACGCTCGGCAGGACGAATTGAGATTTTCCGTACCCCGACGTGTTCGTCGAGACCGGCTTTTGCGTTCTGCCTGGAGAGCCCATCCAGTTGGATTCGGGCTTGACCTCTCATGTCTTTGTAAGCCGGCATCGCTTTGCATACGGTGGTCCGCTTTCCGGTGATTTCAACGACGTCACCTATAGCCGCGCCGAGCTTTCCGAGATCCTCCGGCCCCATGCGCGCGTAGGCTCGTCCCATGTCCTTGCTGAGAGCTTCCGTTACCTTGAGCTTGACTGTTGCCCCGTCCGCCTTTGCCATCGGTCTCTCCCTAATTAGTTCACGCACTTGATTTCCAGCATCCCGTTGTTGCAAGAAACGAGCATCTTCTCTTTAGAATAGACCCTGGGTAACAGGAGCTCTTTTCGATACTTTTTGTCTCGTCTTTCTGCGGAGATGGTCAGCACGTCATCTCGCAAGCTAAGTTTTACGTCATCCGCGCTGATACCCGGCATCTCAGCTACTATAAGTGTGTGGTCTTCCTCCTCGAAGATATCCACCAACGGCTCGCGAACCTCCTGGACCACGGTCTGACCGGAGCGCTTGTCTCGCTTGATGTTGCCGAAGGGTTCTATCTTGATTTCTTTATCTCCTCCCAGGCCGACCTTAACGTTGAAGCCGTAAACCCCTCTGAGATTCTTGCCTGGACCCATGCCCGAGATCTCGCCTTCGCGAGAGAGTTGTTTGCCGGTTTCAGCAATCTCGCCGAGCTTTTCCACCAATTCGGCCAGTCCGCCCAGAAAACCGACCAGTCCGCTCCCCAGCGCGTCACTTTTGGCCTCATCTTTACTCTTCTTTGCCATCGTCATCCTCCGCGTAAAGGTTGATGCCGTACTGCTTTACCTTCGAATGGATTGTCTTGTAATCGATTTGCAAGATACGAGCCGCTTCGGCCTTGTTGCCTCTCGTCTTACGCAGCACATCGGTAAGGACACGGCGTTCCACCTCACTTGTGCAACGACGGACAATTTCCTTGAGCGGCAAACCGTCCCAGGCGGAGTCATGGACGATGGAGCGTGTCTCGGCGCAGGCCACGGGGTTGGATGACTCGAAAACCAGATGGTCCGGCTGGACCAGATCCTCGGCCAAGAGCACCGCGCGACGGATGACCGATCTCAGTTGCCGTACGTTTCCGGGCCACTGGCTTTCAAGCAATGCTTGCAGTGCCGAATCGGAAATACCGCGAACCTTCTTATTCAGTTCCAAATTTGTGGCTTTGAGAAAGCGATTTGACAGGTGGATGACATCCTCTTTCCGCTCCCGCAGAGGTGGAATGATAATAGTGAACTCGCTCAAACGGTAAAACAGATCGCGGCTGAACAAGCCTTTTGAAACCGCTGCATTCAAATCCTGGTTTGTGGCCACAAGGAGACGGACATCGACAGTTACCGGCTCTCGGCCTCCAACTCGGAAGAAGGTCTTTTCCTGAATGGCGCGCAGAAGTTTGATCTGACAATTAAGAGGCATGTTCGTAACTTCGTCGAGAAACAGGGTTCCTCCTTGAGCCATCTCAAATTTTCCTAGACCTCTGGCGACGGCACTGGTGAATGCTCCCCTTTCATGACCGAACAGTTCGCTCTCAAATAGACTCTCCGGAATTGCCGCACAATCGAGTGGGACCATGGGGTTCTTGGGCCGGAGGCTGGCCCGATGGATTGCTTGAGCAACCAGTTCTTTTCCGGATCCCGTTTCGCCTTGAATTACAACCGTAAAATCGGATGGCGCGACGAGTCTCACGTCGGAGATAAGTCTCCGGATCGCGTCGCTGGGCCCCATTATCTCGTGGAGCTGGAGCACCGTGGGCTTTTCTTGCCGGTTGGAATGCGGAGGCTTCTTTCCGCTGACGGCCCGGTTCACCAGAGCACGCTTGAGCTTTTCAATAAGCTCACGGTTGTCCAGTGGTTTGGCAAGATAGTCGTAGGCTCCTTCCTTTATAGCCTGCACAGCCCCATCGAGCCCCCCATAGGCTGTGATCATCAAGATAGGAAGATCCGCGTCCAATTTCTTTGCGCGCCTCAATACCTCGAGTCCGTCGATCCCCGGCATCTTGACATCAAGGAGCAGAGCGTCCGGCATACCCGCGCGAGTCATCTCAAGAGCTGTCTCTCCATCGTGTGCCACCAGAGGACTGAATCCTTCTCTCTTGAGGAGGTGGAGAAGGATGTCGCAGAAATCTTTCTCATCATCCACAATCAGAATCCTCGCACCACTGTGAATCATTTCCCTTTTCCTCGAATATGAGCCTCAATCCTGCCGGATTCGACTCTGATGGGCCGTGATTGCCTTGCCAACGCCTCGACGCATCCGTCCGGCCCGAAGGTTCTCTTGAGGAACCTATTTTCCCCGTCGCTTTCGTTGCTGCGCACTACCTTGCGCTTCTCCGGCACTCTCTTTACTTTGGGGGGGCCTGTGCATCGGATAAGTCACCTGAATATCCTTATCCAACCATGGCCCCAATGAATGGAGCATCCCTAAGAAGACGATCCCGACCTCTCCCGGCAGCAGGGTGTCATTGATGCGCTTTGCAATGAATTTGTCTCGTCTCCGAAGCAAAGAAGCACTCGAGGATTTCTCAGTACGCCGCGCCCCTGATGCTCTTCCCGGTCCCAGAGCCTTCTTCACAAGCTCATATTCTTCCAGCAGAAGTTCCAGTGATTCCGTTCCGACTACCTTGGCTCCTCTGCGAATGAGACGTTGCAGCAGTGCATAGTTCCGGCTTCCCGCCCGTGCCAGTTCTTCGACGATTTGGACTTCTCTACCAGACACAGGCAGTCCATCCTGATAGATACGAACCTGACTGAATGACAGGGAAAACCGATCAATCGTCTGCTCGATCTCGGTCCAGAACCGATCAATAACTTCCAGCTTCCGTTTCCAGCCGGACCTTCCCAGTCTTTCGAGTGAAGCTTGCCGAATGGATTCACTGAACGCACCCATGTCGGCCTGGTTATGGACGATCGGGAAATAGATAAGACTTCGCGATGTGGATTTCTCGCCGGGCGATACGTTCATCGTGACCCTCAAACGCATCTCAAGAACTATGGAACTCATTCCATAGCACAAATTCCATAGTTTGTGCACCAGTTTCCATAGGCCAGGGGTCCCAACGGGTCCAATGCGGAAATCAAAGCAGCTCAGTGTTGGTTCTTCATCCGATCGGAGGCAAGACCGGCAGAAAACTCAAACGATTCTTGCTCCCCGGACGACTATTCGGGGGGTAAAGATGCAAGCTTCGTACCGAAAGCTGTTCGGTCATGGGCTTGATGCGCCAATTGCTGGACAGGACAGCAATTTTGAGGTGTCTGGAAAATCGCAACAGGGGAGGAACCAACCGGACAAATCAAAGCCCCGGAAGAATTGTGAGGCAAAATGGGAGACCGGGGCTTCGTGGAACACGTGAGCGTCACAGACGAATGGAATGAAGTGGAGCAATTGGGCAGGCAAATATGATGCCACTTGACGATAACTTAGAGGGGCAGCCCAAACATGGTGTAACTCTGTGCCGTGCCCCAAGTGGCTCGCGGACCCGGCCTGCCTCTCCGGCAGAATCGTACAGGCTGAATTGGGGAGTCATCAAAAAGCTACCGCTCCACGGGTACAAGTTTTGCCTCCTGTTCATCAGATTCTTCTAGCAGACTTGGAGGACTTTAGGCAATCGGACAAGCAGGAAATCGGGCTCCCACATTTGACAGCTCTATGTGGAAAGTGGTATCCGGGAATTGGAGCCGGTCTGTGGTCCAGCGGATGGGAAATTAGGTTATCGCTCTCTGAAAGCTCCTATGGTAATCTGGGGAATTACCATGTCAAAAAGAATACTCATCGTGGATGACCGGGTGGAGGTTCAAAACCTCCTGGAAGCAACTTTGAAAACGCGTGGACACAAGATACTAAAAGCGGGGAGCGGGGCGCAAGCTGTAGAGATTGCTAGAAAGGAAAGACCGCACGTGATCCTGATGGATGTTACGTTGCCCGGCCCCATAGATGGTAACGAAGCTACACGGCTCCTAAAGAGCGATCCGGCTACCCAAAGCTGCTTAGTGGTAATGGTGACCGGAAGGACCGGGGTCGACGATAAAGAGAAGGCGATTAGCGCCGGTGCTGATGCGTATTTTTCAAAACCATTCAGTCCGCTCGAATTACTGACAAGGGTGCAGCGGATGCTGGAAGAGTGAATGATGTTCGGAGCACGAACGTGAGAGAACCTTGGGAAGAAGACAAAGCCCTCTCGCCGGAACAGTACCTAAAGTATGCGGAAGATCTCGCTGAGCTGTTTTCCCTCGAGCAGGCACGTCGCAAGGCCTTAGAGGCTGCTAACAAGAAACTTCGAGCGGAGATAGCTCGGCGCAAGAGGGTAGAGAAGGAACTCATTCAGAGCGAGAAAAGATATCGAAGCTTGTTCGAGGATTCGCGAGAAGCAATTTATATGACGAGCCGGCAGGGACGGTTCATTGCTATCAACGAAGCCTACTTGGAACTCCTCGGGTACACAAGGAAAGAAATCCTGAAGCTGAATGTGTCGAAAATATACGCCGATCCCACAATACGCGCCCGGTTCCAGGAACAAATCGAGGCAAGAGGAGAGGTCAGAGATTTCGAGCTTCAATTGCGAAAGAAAGATGGCAGCATTGTTGATTGTGTGACAACGGCCACCGTCGTTCGAATAGGAGACGAGTCCGACGTAGGATATCAGGGAATAATACGCGATATAACCGGTCGAAAGCGTGCAGAAGAAATGTTACAGCACGCGAAAAGAATGGAGGCACTGGGACGAATGGTGGCGGGCATTGCCCACGAAATCAGAAACCCGCTGGCAATTGCTTCCTCCGCAGCGCAATTCTTGATCGAAGGCGACCTTGCTCCGGAATTGCGAACAAGCTGCATGCAAAAGATTGTATCAAGCGTGAATAGAGCTTCAGTCATTATTGAGAACCTCTTGACCTTCGCCCGCCTGACCGGTGAATTGACTGTGACAGAGGTGAACCTGGACTCGTTGTTGAGAGAAACCATACGATTGATGGAAGATGAAGCGCGGAAACAAAATGTTCGTGTGATCTACAAAGCTCAAGAAGATTACTTAATAGTTAAGGGCCATACTGGACTTCTGCAACAGGTCCTCATAAATATGTTTACCAATGCGTTGACGGCCATGCAAGGCGGAGGAATCCTGACCATAACCGTCGAGAAGAACGGAAGAGAAGCCTTGGTCATGATAGCAGATACCGGTCGCGGCATTCCCCAGGACGATATCGAGAAGGTTTTTGAACCCTTCTTCTCGGCGTCTCCTGGGGGTCTAGGAAGAGGGTTGGGCCTCTCTGTGAGCTACTCTATTGTAAAGCAACATTGCGGGGATATCCAAGTCAGCAGCTCGCCCGGAAAGGGTACCACATTCACTGTCAGTTTACCTATCATGCAGCCGAAAGAACACTCCAGCAAGGGAGATTCACAGCCGAACATGCGACATGGATCAGAGCCTTGAATTCGGAAACGGAATAGTGGAGATTCTCTAGGACGGATAGGAATTTGTCGTATTCAACACCTCCAGAGAAGAGGGTGCTCTTCCGCAACTGTGGGTGCATGGTATGGGAGTGTAAGTCTGTTTTCAAGATTCGCAAGACATGCTGATAGAAGCGTGGTACTATACGGCACGCCACAGGTCGCAGAAATATCTTGTTGGATCGCGAGAGAAAGGAAGACCATATGCAACCCTTACCATCGAGTCATTCCAGCAAAGACGGAAGAATAGTTGCTGACGGAGATTTGGAGAAGTATTGCTCTTTAGCCATTGAAGCCGGGGCGACCCACGCCAAACAAATCCACACGAGCAGCGTGGTAACGGCACCGTGGGTCCGATTGAAGTGCCAGTATGGGTGTCCTGGCTACGGTAAGGGGCACTGCTGCCCACCCCATACTCCAACTGCAGACGAGACCAGGGCGATCCTGGATTGTTACCAGAGGGCGATTCTGTTTCACATCGAAATCCCCATTATGGAGGGAAGAGAAAAACAGTATCAGAAATACTTGGACACAATAGTCGAGCTGGAAGGGGAGATGTTCAAAGATCAATATTATAGAGCGTTTCTCTTCCTGGCAGGACCTTGCCGCCAATGCAAGAAATGTGGAGCGATCGACGGAAAACCTTGCGCCTCGCCATGGAAAGCCAGACCTTCTATGGAAGGGTGTGGCATTGATGTTTACCGGACCGCTCGCAACAACGGTTTCTATATTCAGACCATTCGTGAGAAGACCGAAACGACCAATAGATACTGTTTAATGATGGTGGACTAGGGCTGCCCAAAGTCGCACGGCAAAAAGCAATGTACTTGCTGTGGGCCTGAGTCCGGTCCAGACTTATCAGGTCGGCATTCACTTCTATGACTCAAAGCCCCGTGTCAGCCCAGACCAAGGTGACCTGCCACTGACAGTGGAGCATCTCATTTATGAAATGATTTGCAGCTACGCGTTTCATAGTTGAAATATCAAATTGCAGCCATTTGCCGTTCCGGTTGCTTGCCCGACGAAAACCTAGCCACTCCATCCGCTCCAGCAGAGGCTCTCCACCCTAATAGGGAAGGGAATAGTCTGATTGGCATACTCATTGCTCTCTGCACCCCAGGAGAGATATTCTACTGCTGCGAATAGTTCAATATGAGGCAGAAAAAGAAATGAGTGGGCCTTTGCGAAGCCTTCTTTTTGTTCCGGCAGCAAACCCCGGCAGGGTGGGGAAAGCTCTCTCCAGCAATGCCGACGCAGTGATCCTGGATCTCGAGGACGCTGTGGCCATATCCGAGAAAGTGAGGGCTAGAAGTCTTGTTGTGGACGTATTGAGCCAGGCGCGCCGTGATGGAATCTATGTGCGGGTGAATGGCGTGAACACTCCATGGATCGTGGGTGATCTGATGGCTGTTGTAGGTGGTCGGCCTGCGGGGATAATGCTTCCCAAAGCCGAGAGCTCTGAAGAAGTAAGGCACGTGGATTGGCTGATCGGCAAACTGGAAAACGAGTATGGGCTACCGTCCGGCAATATCGAGCTCCTTGCCCTCGTCGAAACCGCCCGGGGGGTTGCAAATGCCTGCGAAGTAGCCTCCGCCTGTTCAAGGGTAAGGCGGCTTGCATTTGGCGCCGTGGATTATACCCTCGATATGGGGATCAAGCTTTCCGGCAAAGGCACTGAGCTTTTTTACGCAAGGTCCCACCTCGTGGTGGCTAGCCGAGCGGCCGGAATCGAAGGACCTATCGATACGGTTTACGTGAACCTCAAAGATAATGAGGGTCTTAGAGAGGATTGCAGAGTTGCCCGCGAGCTCGGCTTTTTGGGCAAACTTGTGATCCATCCCGCGCAGATCGCGACGACAAATGAGATCTTTTCCCCGGCCCAAAGCGAGATCGAGTACGCGTTGAAAGTGGTGCAAGCGTTCGATGAGGCGGAGTCTCAAGGAATTGCAGCCGTTCAATTGGACGGCAAGTTCATTGATTACCCTGTGGCAGCATGGGCGAGGCGGACCCTCGACGTGGCGAATCAGTTGGGTTTGGTGGAGGCCGCTGAGCCCCACAAGAAACAAACGGGTAAACGGTGAAGTCCTGGCGGGTCATGAGTGAAGTGGGCTTCCTTCGAAAAGAGGCCTGCTTGAGAATAACTCGCGGCATTGTTGTGCCCCGTTTAGCAAATATTGGATCGACATTGACAGGTGGAAACGCCTGGTCGTGAGGAGCGATAGGTTTGTTGATGCATGAGGTTTTGGTAGTTGGAGGCGGCCTTGCCGGACTGATGGCCGCATATGCGATTTCAGGCAAAGTTGACACTGCTGTTGTGAGCAAAGTCTATCCCACGCGTTCGCACAGTGGAGCGGCGCAGGGTGGGTTTAATTCTGCCATCAGCGAAGACGACAGCATCGATAATCACGTATTTGATACGGTCAAAGGGAGCGACTACCTGGGGGACCAGGATGCAATCGAAGTGCTCTGCTCGGATGGGCCGCAAGTAATTTTCGAGCTGGATCGGATGGGCGTCCCCTGGACCCGAACGGACAGCGGCAGAGTCGCTCAGCGCTCCCTGGGAGGCGCAGGCTTTCCGCGTGCCTGTTTTGCGGCCGACTTCTCCGGACATGTTGTACTACACACCCTGTACGAGCAAATCCTCAGGTGCGGCGTCAAGATATACCCGGAATGGCACGTTCTGGAGCTGCTCGTGGAAGAGGGGCGAGTCGCGGGAGCCATTGTCTATGACATGCAGCATGCCAGGCTAGAAGTGATCCGAGCCAAGCAAGTAATCATCGCCACAGGCGGCTATGGTCGTGCTTTCCAGAAGACGACCAACGGGCACGCCAACACTGGTGACGGCATTGCAATAGCTTACAGAGCAGGAGCAATCTTGTCGGACATGGAGTTCGTCCAGTTTCACCCGACCACGCTTTATGGAACGAACATCCTGATCTCTGAGGCTGCGCGGGGAGAAGGCGGCTACCTTCGCAACACCAGCGGCGACAGGTTCATGAGCCAATACGCTCCGGAGAAACTCGAGCTTGCGCCGCGCGATGTTGTCTCGCGGGCCATTTTCAAAGAAATCAAGGAAGGCCGCGGTTTTGAAGATCATTACGTGCACCTTGACCTTACCCATCTGGGTGAAGCGCAGGTTGCGGAGCGGCTGCCTCAGGTCAGGGACCTTGCGATCCGTTACGCCGGCGTGGACCCTGTCGGAGCTCCGATGCCTATCGAACCGGCTCAACACTACAGCATGGGCGGAATACGCACGGACGTTTGGTGCCGGACAGCCGTTCCGGGCCTCATGGCCGCGGGCGAAGCAGCCAATGTCAGTGTACACGGAGCAAACAGGCTTGGAGGCAATTCGCTCCTGGAAACGGTCGTGTTCGGCCGGCGAGCCGGAATAAAGGCGCTGGAACTGGCGCAGGAGGAGCTGTGGCAGGGACCTTCCAACCGTGTGCTTGATGATAAACTCGGCCGCTGGAAAGATCTAATCGCGGGCAAAAGGCGGAAGTCATCTAAAGATGACAACGTCTTCGCCATCCGGCAGGAAATGACTACGGTTATGACCAATCAGGTGGGAGTTTTCCGGGTTGGCAGCGAACTCGAAGATGCGGTAAGAGGCCTCGATCAGCTCAGGGAACGGTACGGCAGACTCTCACCTGCGGGCCATGCCCGGCCCTTCGACTATGGTCTTATGGACCACCTGGAGGTGGGCTATCTCTTGGATTTGGCCGAAATCATCGCCCGAGGAGCGCTCGCGCGCACCGAGAGTCGTGGCGCTCACTTCAGGTTGGACTACCCCAAACGCGACGACAAGAGCTGGCTGCACCATACCTTTGTACGCCTGACCGAGACGGGGCCGGTATTCAGTGAAGGCTCTGTATCCATCACGCGTCATCAACCGCAGGATAGAGGCTACTGATATGGAAGTCACTCTTGAGATAAGTCGATTCGATCCCAATATGGATACCGCTCCCCACCCTCAAATCTTTAAGGTGGATGTGGAAGAAAATCGTACGGTGCTGGACACTCTGTTTCTGGCTTGGCACCAGGACCCAAGCCTCTCCTTCCGGCGATCGTGCCGCAGTTCAATCTGTGGCTCATGCGCTGTCCGGATCAACGGAACGCCACGTCTGGCCTGTCAGACGCTGGTCCGAGACGCGACTGAGGACGGGAGCCGAATCGTGCTGGAACCCCTGCCTCATTTCAAACAGCTCAAGGACCTCGTGGTGAATTTGGAGCCGTTCTTTGAGTCGCTCAAAGCCGTGATCCCGTGGCTCATCCCGCGGGAAGACTATCGAGGCCATATGGATCCGGAGGTTGCCCGAAAGCTCGAAGGTCCTGCTACATGTATCCTTTGCGGGATTTGTGAAGCCACTGCGGACGGTGGAGGAAGGATCGAAGCAGGCGCCTGGGTAAAGACAATGCGTCTAGCGTCGGACTCGCGTGATGCTTTGGGAAAACACCGCATGCGGTTGCTCCAGGTGCCCCCAGATATCCTGAGGCTATTCATTAAGGACTTACCCGACCGGTGTCCCAAAGGGATAAAGATCTGGGAAGAAGTCGTTGCTTAAACTTCGGTCGATTGGAGTAAACATTTATGGATTTCCGCATTAACGAAGAAATGCAAATACTGATAGACACGGTGCGAAAGTTTGTGGACCGCAAAGTTGATGCTGCGGCCCAGCGTATCGAAGACGAAAACCGAATTCCCGACGAAATCATCGAGGAATGCAAGGAGTTGGGTCTGTTCGGCCTGAGCGTTCCCGCGGAATACGGCGGAGTAGGCATCGACATGGTAGGCAAGTGTCTCGTTTTCGAGCAGCTCGGTCGCACATGCAACGGCTTCACAACTCTGATCGGGGCCCACAATGGGATCGGCACTGTAGGTATCGTCGAAATAGGTACCGAGGAACAAAAGAGGAAGTACCTGCCGCGCATGGCATCGGGGGAAGCGATTGGAGCGTTCGCTCTCACGGAGCCCAACGCGGGATCGGATGCCGCCTCCATAAGAACCCGGGCCGAAAAGAAAGGCGATCATTATGTGCTCAACGGAACCAAGCATTTCATCACCAATGGTCCCATTGCCGGAATATATACGGTGATGGCCGTGACGGACAAATCGAAGGGAGCGAAGGGAATCACCTCGTTTATCGTCGAGCGGGAGACCCCCGGCCTCAGCGTAGGGAAAATCGAGAAAAAGATGGGATTACACGGGTCCCATAGCTCGGAAATCATTTTCGAGGATTGCGTGGTGCCGGCAAAAAATGTTCTCGGCGAAGAAGGCCAGGGCTATGTCAATGCGCTCAAGATCCTTGCCAATGGCCGGGCAGGTCTGGCAGCTCGCAACCTCGGATCGATGCAAAAGCTTCTCGAAATGTCAGTCCGATACGCCCAGGAACGCATTCAATTCGAACAACCTATTGCCAACTTCCAAGCAGTTCAGCACTTGCTTGCTGACATGGCGGTGGACGTAGAAAGCACTCGGAGCTTTACGTACAGGGTTGCCTGGATGGTGGATCAAGGAATGAAGGTGATCAAGGAGGCCGCCATGGTGAAGTACTTCGCCTCTGAGGCTTATTGCCGCGTTGCGGATAAGGCGGTGCAAGTCTTTGGCGGGATGGGATACATGGCGGAAATGCCGATCGAGAGGTACTACCGGGACGCCAGAATCACCAGGATCTACGAGGGGACGTCGGAGATTCAAAAGAACATCATCGCTGCTCAACTGCTACGGGATTACCCTGTTTAAGTCGCGGGCAGATGATTCAAGTAAGCGATCAAGGATACAAACCGCTTGCCGCCCTATGGAGTGAATAATGAATATTCAGAACGTTGCCGTAATCGGGGCCGGAATCATGGGCCGGGGAATTGCGCATATTTGTGCGTTGGCCGGGTTTGACGTGAGTCTGAATGATATGAACATGGACCTCCTGAGGAAGGGGAAGGGAATAATAGAACAGAACCTGGCCAAGGGCGTGAAGTTGGGAAAGATCGCCGAAGAGGCAAAGGAATCGGCCCTTGCGCGCATCAAACTGGATGAGCAAATGGGGGCATGTGCGCAAGGGGCCGATTTAATCATAGAAGCGGTGCCGGAGGATCTAGATCTCAAGCACAAGGTTTTCCGTACCCTGGACGAAGCCAGCCCTCCGCATACGATACTGGCAACGAACACGTCCGCGAAAAGCATCACAGAGATCGCTGCCGTAACTAAGCGGCCTGAGAAGGTAATCGGGCTCCATTTCTTTAACCCGGTCCATCTGATGAAGCTGGTGGAGATTGTCAAGGGCTTGGAGACAAGCGAAGAAACGTTCACAGCTTCGGAGGCTGCCTGCAAAAAGATGGGTAAAGAAACCGTATTGGTCAATGAGTACCCCGGCTTTGTTACGTCGCGAATCAACGTCATAATCGGCAATGAAGCTTTCTATATGCTGGAGCAGGGAGTGGCCAGTGCGGAAGACATCGATAAAGCACTCAAGCTCGGCCTGAATCATCCCATGGGGCCTTTCGAGTTGATCGATGTCGTTGGCCTGGATACCCGTTTGAAGGTCCTGGAATATCTGCACAAGACTTTGGGCGAGAAATACCGTCCGGCTCCTCTCTTGGTGAAATATGTCAACGCCGGTCGGTTGGGCCGAAAGGTGGGCAGGGGAGTATACGATTACACGGACAAGTGAATGTGATGGAGAGCTGAGCGATGGAATACCAGAACTTGATCGTGGAAAATGAAGGCCCCTTGGCGGTTGTTACGGTTAACCGCCCGGAAGTCAGGAATGCCCTGGATGCGGACACCTGGCAGGAGCTAAGCGGCCTTATCGACGAGCTGGACAAGGACGACTCGATCCGGATCGTCATCATTACCGGTGCAGGCGAGAAAGCTTTCGTAGCCGGCGCGGATATAAGAAGCTTGAGGGAACGCAGCATGGCTGCAACCTTGAGGGGAGAAGGGCAGCGGATCCTGAACCGTTGGGAAGCGATGGAAAAGGTGAGTATCGCTGCAATTAACGGCTTCGCCCTTGGTGGCGGATGTGAGCTTGCTCTGGCCTGCGACATACGGATTGCTGCTGAGAAGGCCGTTTTGGGACTGCCTGAAATAAACCTTGCCATCGTGCCGGGTGCAGGAGGGACGCAGCGTCTTACTCGGCAGGTCGGTCTTGGCAAGGCAAAGGAGATGATTCTGACAGGAGACCTATTGAACGCGCGGGAAGCTCTATCGGTCGGGCTGGTCAACAAAGTTGTTCCTGACTCGGAACTGATGAGCAGTGCGCGGGAAATGGCAAGAAAAATCCTTGCCAAGGGGCCGCTGGCCGTCAAGCTTGCCAAAGCAGCGATCAATTCAGGTGCTAATGCGGATTTACAGACTGGATTGGTTATCGAAAGGCTGGCTCAAACGGTCCTCTTCGGCACTGAGGACAGGCGCGAAGGTATTGATGCTTTTCTGGAGAAAAGACCTGCCGTCTATCAGGGAAAATAGGCGGCATCTTACACTTTCAACCGTCGCGGCGATGGGCCGCACAAATGAGAGCATACAATAACAGGCACGCTGGATAACCTTTAGGTTTAAAGTGAGTTCTACAATCCGGACGGAAGAAGGGGTTGCATGAGATCGTCGGAGGAAATTTCTGCATTTATTTCAGTGCAGCGGCGAGAAGAGAACGTAGCGGACCTGCCCCTTAAGGGGCTACGAGTTATTGATATGTCCACAATTATGGCCGCGCCGTTTGCCGCGACACTGTTGGGCGACTATGGAGCCGAGGTCATCAAAGTCGAGAACCCGTCCGCTCCGGACCCCATTCGAGGGTGGGGAGTGATCGGGGAGAAGAAGTTTTCACCTTTCTGGTCTGTGGTAGGCCGCAACAAATTACCCATCACCCTGAATCTGCGGGTTGCGGAAGGGCGTCAGATCCTACTCGACCTCGTTCGATTTGCCGATGTTCTCATCGAAAACATGCGACCGGGCGCAATGGAGCGACTCGGCCTCGGGAAAGAAACACTGCTGGCAGAGAATCCCGGGCTGATCATAGGCAAGGTATCGGGATATGGGCTGACCGGTCCTTACTCCAATCGACCGGGTTTTGGTACTCTGGCCGAGGGTTTTAGTGGGTTCACCTTTCTGAATGCCCAGCCGGACGGGCCTCCCACCAATGCCCCCATGGCGCTGGCTGATCTGATCGGGGGCGTCCATCTTGCTTTTGCCATTATGATATGTCTCCGCACTCAGACACGAGGGAAGTGCGGGGGGCAAGTCATAGACATGTCCCTCTACGAACCGCTATTTGGCATGTTGGGACCGGATTTTCTGAGCTGTTATCTAACCGGAGAGTGTCCGCAGCCCAAGGGCAGCGAACTCAGCTACGTGGTTCCGCGCAACAACTATCTCACGCGGGATGGAAAATGGGTTGCCATGTCCGGCGCCGCCCAGAAGCCGTTTGAACGGCTCATGGAGTGTGTAGGGCACCCCGAAATGAACGAAGATCCCCGTTTCCGAAGTAATACCGAACGGATCAAGGACGAAAACCGCAGAGTAATCAATAAGGTAATCGCTGAGTGGGTGGGCAGTCTGGACCTCAAGGACGTCCTGGAGAAATGCGAGCAAATGGGGATTACTATCGGTCCAATTGCCAGCATGCAGGATGTGGGCGAGGATCCGCATTATCGCGAACGAGGCAGCATAGTGGAGCTGGAGGACCCGCTGACCGGCCGAACGCTGAGAATGCCCAATGTGGCGTTCCGACTGCTCGCTTCCCCCGGGCGTATCAGGTTCCCAGGCTTGCCGTTGGGATCGGCAAACGATGTGGTTTACCGCGACCTTCTGGGGTATTCCGAGGATAAGCTCCAGGAGATAGCGGCCTGTGGCGCCATTTGATCGTAATCATTGTTCATAGGCAGAAGCGGACGTTTGGTGAAACATCGAGTCATTGAGAGATTAGCAGAAATGAGCGGGCCTCTTGATACCTTGAAGATCCTCGATCTTACGGCTCTACTCCCGGGCCCTTTTGCCACGCTGTACCTATCCGACTTGGGCGCGACAGTGTTGCGGGTTACTTCGGCTTCGCGGCCCGACCCACTGGAAACAAGACATCCCATTGTTCCCAGCAAGTCTATTTCTGCGATCGCTGCCTATCTCGGGCGGGGAAAACTCTCGCTGAATCTTAACTTGAAACATTCCCGAGCAGTAGAAATCGTTCATCGCCTGATTCAGGAATACGACATCGTGATCGAGCAATTCCGGCCCGGGGTGATGGCAAGACTGGGATTGGATTATGAGAGCCTGAGTAAGGTCAATCCGGCCCTGATCTATTGTTCGCTCACGAATTATGGGCAAACCGGCCCCCTCCGCGATAGGGCCGGCCATGACATCAACATGTTCGCTCGTTCGGGCATAGCCTCGTATTCGGGTAAGCAGGAAAGCGGACCCGCATTGACGGGGATGCAAATTGCCGATCTTGCCGCAGGTTCATTGAACGCGGTGATCGGGATTCTAGCGGCAGTAATCAAGCGACGCGAGACAGGTGAAGGGCAGTACATAGACATCTCCATGACGGACGGCATGATAGCGTTCAATGTGCTCTATGGCGCTTCGTTTCTGGCCGGCGCAGGAGAGCCCGTTCGCGAGGGAGAGCGACTGAATGGCGGGATCCTCTATGACTTTTACGAGACCAAGGATGGCGAATACATGAGTCTTGGGGCTTTAGAGCCGCAGTTCTTCAAGATTTTCTGTGAAAAGATCGGCCGCGCGGACCTAGCGGCCGGAGGAATCCATCCTGCGGATGTGGACCAAGTCAAGGCCGAAATACGCGCGGTCTTCAAGTCAAGGACAAGAGACGAATGGGTTGAAACCTTTCGGGATGTCGATGCCTGCGTCGAGCCTGTGGTGCATCTTTCGGAAGTATTGAATGGCGGCCACGCGAAAACACGCGAGATGGTCATAGACGTTGATTTCTCCGATGGCGGAAAAATCAAGCAGGTTGCAAATCCCATAAAATTTTCACGAAACAAACAGGACTACGCCTTTGCGGGGGTGCCGGCAGGCACTCATACGAAGACGACTATCCTCGATCTGGGTTATTCCGAGGATGAGTACAAGATCATGGAAGCTGCAGGAGTGTTCAGTTAAGTCAATCATTGAGAGGTGAGTTAGCAATGGCGGACAAATCTGCAATGGGGAAACAATTGCCCCCTTTCACTTGGGAAGTGGAGAGAGGCAAGATCCGTGAGCTGGTTCAGGCGATCGGCGATCTCAATCCCATCTACTCTGACAAAGAAGCCGCGATGGAAGAGGGGTATGAGGATGTTGTTGTTCCACCAACG
>JBMOME010000300.1:0-4919 GCA_049323095.1 Thermodesulfobacteriota bacterium | reverse complement strand
ACAAGAAGTGGTATCCTCGGTCACTCCTTCAAAGGCTAGCCGATTCTGGAGCCGTTCCTAGTACATGCCGCCGGGAGGCATTCCGCCGCCGGGCATGGGTGGCTCTTTCTCTTTGGGTTTTTCTGCGACCATCACTTCGGTGGTTAGCATGAGGCCGGCCACGGAGGCAGCATTCTGGAGCGCCAGTCTGCAGACCTTGACCGGGTCGATCACGCCGGCTTCCATCAGGTCTTCGTACGTCTCGCTTGCAGCGTTAAAGCCGAAGCCGCCTTTCTTTCCCATGACCTTGTCCGCAACGATGGAGCCGTCGTGACCCGCGTTGATGGCGATCTGGCGGAGTGGCTCCTCCAGGGCGCGTGTCACAATCCTCAGGCCCACTTTCTCGTCGCCTTCCAGGTCAAGCTTCTTCACTGCCTCGAGGCACCGGATGTAGGCTACGCCGCCGCCCGGCACAATGCCTTCCTCAACAGCGGCCCTGGTGGCGTTGAGCGCGTCTTCAACGCGAGCTTTCTTCTCTTTCATTTCGGTCTCGGTGGCAGCGCCCACATTGATGACCGCAACGCCGCCAACTAGTTTCGCGAGCCTCTCCTGGAGCTTCTCACGGTCGTAGTCGGATGTGGTGTCTTCAATCTGGGTACGAATTTGCCGCACGCGACCCTCGATCTTCTCTTTGGCTCCCGCGCCGTCCACGATGGTGGTGTTGTCTTTGTCAATGGTGACCCGCTTACAGCGGCCGAGATCGTTAAGTGTGACATTCTCCAGTTTCAGACCCAGATCCTCTGAGATCGCCTGACCGCCGGTGAGGATTGCGATATCCTCGAGCATGGCTTTCCTGCGATCGCCGAAACCGGGAGCTTTAACCGCTGCGCACTGAAGGGTGCCGCGCAACTTGTTGACCACCAAAGTGGCCAATGCTTCGCCTTCCACGTCTTCGGCCACGATCAGGAGCGGTCTGCCCATCTTTGCCACCTGTTCCAGCAAGGGCAGCATGTCACGCATATTTGAGATCTTCTTCTCATTGATCAGGATGTACGGCTCATCGAGCACTACTTCCATCCTCTCAGGATCGGTTACAAAATAGGGTGACAGATAACCGCGGTCGAACTGCATACCTTCGACCACCTCAAGCGAGGTCTCCATGGCCTTGGCTTCTTCCACGGTGATCACGCCTTCTTTGCCGACCTTCTCCATAGCTTCCGCGATGATGTTTCCGATGGTGGAGTCGTTATTCGCGGAGATGGTGCCTACCTGGGCGATCTCCTTCTTATCCTTGGTGGGGACTGAGAGCTCTTTCAGCTTCGACACAACGGTCTCAACCGTCTTCTCGATGCCTCGCTTGAGCTCCATGGGGGAAGCGCCGGCCGCCACCATCTTGATGCCCTCGCGATAAATGGCCTGAGCCAGCACCGTGGCGGTGGTGGTACCGTCACCTGCCACGTCCGATGTCTTGGACGCCACTTCCTTGAGCATTTGAGCGCCCAGGTTTTCGAACTTATCTTCCAGCTCAATTTCCTTGGCGACGGTGACGCCGTCTTTAGTCACGTTCGGAGAGCCCCAGGACTTCTCCAGAATCGCGTTGCGGCCTTTGGGGCCAAGGGTGGACTTGACCGCGTCGGCCATGATGTTGACGCCTTTGAGGATCTTGTCCCGCGCCTGTTGCTCGAACATAATGATTTTCGGGGCCATCTACTCTCTCCTCCTTACTTCAGGTATCGTTCGTTTCTTGGAATCAAACTCAGACGTTCCGGCAGGTCCAGACCGGCTGGAATCAGGACTCAACCAGTCCCAGGACGTCCTCTTCGCGCATGATTAGGTACTCGATGCCCTCGACCTTCACTTCGGTTCCTGAGTACTTGCCGAACAGGATTGTGTCTCCCGCCTTCACGTCCATGGGAATGAGCTTCCCATCCTCGGTACGCTTGCCGGGCCCCGCGGCAATCACTTTGCCTTGCTGGGGTTTCTCTTTTGCGGTGTCGGGAAGAATAATGCCCCCGACGCTCTGTTCCTCGGATTCCACCCTCTCTACCAGGATGCGGTCATGTAGAGGACGAAACTTCATCTTCTTACCTCCTGATGTACGTAGTGACAGTGTGTGCTCTTGCAGTTATTAGCACTCTGTATAAGTGAGTGCCAACAGCCCCGTATCTTGTCAACCCCCTACAAAATAAAATTTTTTGTTTTCTGGGTTTTTTTCCGGTTATGCTCACCCAAAAAGAGCTACACCCAGACCAGGAAGGAATCATGGAGCACATCGTCACCTGTCCTCACTGCGGCCGGCCCGTGACAGTGTACCGCAATCCCAAACCTACTGCGGATATCATCATACGCGTGAACCACGGAGTCGTCCTGATCAAGCGCAAGAATCCTCCCTACGGATGGGCAATACCGGGGGGCTTCATCGATTACGACGAGAGCGCGGAAGACGCGGCCATCCGGGAGGCCAAAGAGGAGACGTCGCTGGAAATCTCGGACCTGAAGCAATTTCATGTCTATTCCGCGCCGGGCAGAGACCCGCGGCACCATACGATTACCGTGGTCTTTACTGCACGCGGGACAGGCGTGCCCCGAGCCGCGGACGACGCGGCAGAGCTGGGTGTCTTTTCCGAGGATGCCCTTCCCTCACCCATGGCTTTTGACCACGCGCAAATCCTTGCCGACTATTTTGCGTCTCTCAAGGCTGAGGATAGGCGATGATTTGACACTTGCGCGCACCAATGGCGGAATTTGTTGACTCTACGTTTCGCGGCCTCTGAATGCGCTCCCTTGCAACTCCTTGGTGGAGGCGCTATTCTTTAGAGCAATTGCTTCTCAGCGAGGGCCTCTAATGATCGGGATATCCAAGTTATACTGCGGAGCGGTTGAGGCCTCCGACCCTTTGCGATACGGTCGGCGATCCAAAGAGTTACCTTCTCATCTGCTCCAGTTCTCAAAAGACAAGAAACCGGTAGTTGTCTGGAATGTGACGCGGCGCTGCAATCTCAAGTGCGTGCATTGCTATTCCCAATCAGAGGATCTCGACTATAAGGGCGAACTCTCGACCGAGGAAGGCAAAGCGCTCATCGATGACCTGGCGCAGTTCGGATCGCCGGTAATCCTCTTTTCCGGCGGCGAACCCCTCATCAGGCCTGACATACTTGAGTTGATCGGGTATGCGGTGGAGAAAGGCTTACGAGCCGTGGTCTCCACAAACGGGACCTTGATCTCAAGACCGCTCGCGGAAAAGCTTCACCAGATTGGGCTGTCGTACGTCGGCATCAGCCTCGACGGGCTCGAATCGGTTCATGACGCGTTCCGCGGCGTTCGCGGCACCTTCGAGCGAGTATTGAGGTCGATCAAACATTGCCAGGACGTGGGCCTCAAGGTGGGCCTCCGATTCACGATAAATAAGCGTAATTATCAAGACATTCCCGGCATTTTCGACCTTGTGGAAGAGCAGAAGATCCCGAGGATCTGTTTCTATCACCTGGTGTATGCGGGTCGTGGCACCAAGCTGATGAACGAGGACCTCTCCCATGAACAGACACGGGAAGTGGTAGATCTGATTATGGATCGTACTAAACAGCTCCATGACAACGGCCTGCCTGTGGAGGTCCTCACTGTGGACAACCACGCGGACGGTCCCTACCTATACCTCCGTCTCCGGCGGGAAGACCCGCAGCGAGCGAAGTCGGTCCTGGAACTGCTCCAGATGAATGAAGGGAACAACTCGGGCAGAGGTATCGGCTGTGTTTCGTGGGACGGCGCGGTCCACGCTGATCAGTTCTGGCGGCATCATAGCTTCGGCAACGTGCGGGAACGTCCTTTCAGCCGGATATGGACGGATCTATCGGATGACTTCCTTATCATGCTCAAGGAGAAGAAGAAGCATGTGAAGGGCCGTTGCGCGCAGTGCCGATGGCTGGATATATGCGCGGGCAACTTCCGAGTTCGCGCGGAAGCGGTATACAACGACGTGTGGGCCCCAGACCCTGCCTGCTATCTGACCGACGAAGAGATCGGCCTGTAGAAGCCGTTGCAGGACCTGAAGGCATCTCGAAGAATGAACCGGGGAGGCCCTTCTTGCAACCCCGCGCTTCGCGGGGCCCGGACCCCTCCCCAAGAACTCTTAGGTCTCTGCAAGAGCTTGCAGGTACTGGAGTATCTTCTGATCATGTTGTATGGGGGTCACGTTAAGAAGCTTGAGCACCTGGAGATGCTCCAGGAGATAGGCTTTGATTTTGGTGAAGTGGTCTTTCGGACCCCAGAGGAATTGGCTCTATGGAACGAGTCCGGTGTAAAGAATCGATTCGGCCCAAGGTTCTTTCTTTTGGGACATGGCCCTTTTGAAGGACCGCCAAACGACATCCCTCACCTGTACGAGGCTTACCTCCCCTCACTGAAGCAATCGGTGGATGTGGCCCACAAGATGGAGATCAGCTTCCTCACGGTTCACCTCTGGCTGGACAGTCGATTCGTCAAACCGGATGTGAGAATCGAAAAGATCGCGGTCCTACGCGAACTCACCGAGTATGCTCAGGAACGAGGCATCGAGATAGCTTTGGAGAACCTCTCCGAATCAGCCGAAGACCTGGGCCCGATTTTCGATCAGGTGCCGGGACTGGTTCTCACCCTCGATATTGGTCACGCACAACTGCTTAGCAAGATCAATCGATCCTTCGAGATCATCGACCAGCTCCGGGCGTGGATCAGGCACGTGCACGTTCACGACAATCAGGGTGGCAACAGTGCCAAAGACGATATCCACTTGCCCATAGGCAAAGGCATAATCGACTTCCCGCCGATCATGGCTACGTTGGTTCGCACTGGATACGACGGAACCGTTACCCTTGAGCTTGAGCCCGACGCGCTGGTGGAATCGAGAGCAAGGATCCAGGGGATTCTCGAGAGCGTATTGACCGCGGCTCAAGACTGACGCTTCT
>JBMOME010000299.1:0-4995 GCA_049323095.1 Thermodesulfobacteriota bacterium | reverse complement strand
AAAAATCCTTTCTTGACCGCTCGTTCCCGGCGATAAATCGCCGGGCTACTATCGGAGCGTCCATCCTGGACGCACGAGGTCTCAGACTGAGCAAGAAAGCCCATGGGGGTTTGCGGAGCAAAGGAAACAATCCTTTATGTGATGAACCATGAGCGGGGAAGAGGAGACAGTTCGATGACTTGTTTTCCCAGAGGCCTTTGTTCCTCATTTGTGGTAGCCCTGCTGCTTGCCTCATTGGTTACGAGCGACTGTCTTGCCGATTGTATCGCATGCTGGAAGTTGAAGGGGGTGCGTGTACGACTCAAAGACGGGACCAGGATCAAAGGATACGCTACCTGGAACGACTCATGGGCGCTATTCGGTTATCAGACCTGGAGCGAAAAAGCGAAGGAACCTTTCGAAAAGGTGCTGGCGACCAAGAAGAAATTCCCTGACGTGATCTTCGATTCTCGGGCCGATATCGACGGAATCGCAGTCTACACCCACCTCCGTTCGGTAAAGTATCCAGTAAAGAATCATCTGGTCGCGATCCGGGAACCTATTGGGATAGGCGTCAAAGATATTCAGGAAATCAAGCTTAATCCAGGCCCTTTTGACGGGTATGACGGCGCAACAGAACTCCCGGTCGTCTCTCCAAGAGTCGCCGACCTTCTTCAGACAAGGCCCGCGTCTTTCTGTGTCTATGATGATAGTGTGGCAGACGTTTACTGGGTGTCTTATGACAAGGGTTTTCCCGCGGAAGAATTGAAGCGCCTGTGCGAGGAACGTATATCGGACGAGGAAATTGAGAAGAAGCTGGCGGCGAGGGACATTTTCCCTCTGTATTTCTTTTACGATTAGAGCCTCTCACTCTTAATGAGACTTTCAACTACGCCTGTCGGTTCAAACTCCCTTGAGAATTCTCCCAATTGTTTGTTGCGGCCCGAATAGCTGCAATGGAACATAGTCTTCCGTTGTGAAGAGACAATGGACCGGCAGGGACGCCGGTCCCCACCGGAAACATGGGGAAGGGCGTATGCTTTTTTCCTTCCAAGATGACTTCATATTTTCAAACCGCTCTCATCACCAAGAGAAATGCATGTGGAGCGACACCGCTCTGGTAGGGGCCGGCGTCCCTGCCGGCCCGAGTCGAAACCAAGAAGCTTGGGGATTGGAATGAAGAGCAGATCCTCACTATGTACAGTGATTAGGATGTGGCGATTCCGCGTTCGGCGGAGGAACTACATCGATCAAGAAGAAGGCTGCGACCGATGCGGTTCGTCCCACGTGGAACGCGGGACTCACTACATCCTACCTAGACCGAGGTGTCTTGGGTGCCACTGACCTGAGCTTGGTCAGGTCAGTGCGATTTCGGGTCTGGGGCGTGGGTCGGAAAGGAACAGGGCACTGACCCAGCGCAGCGCCGGGTCAGTGGCACCCGCGGGATGCAGAGGCCGGAAGCTTATGTCGGCAATGAGAGGGCTTTCGCAGGACAGGCGTCCCGCCTGTCAGCTGGAACGATCGGCCAGATGCTTGTTCGACCATGACCGGCAGAGACGCCGGTCGCTACCAAAGCAAGAGCTGCGGCTGATGCGGTTCGTCCCGTGCACAATGCGGGACTCATCACATCATACGAAAAATCGGGGAGTCTTGGGGGGCAGCTACTTCACGCTCAGTGCGAAGGCTTTGATTCCTTCCTTGTCTCGAAGATGGTTCACCAGCTCTTCTGCCTGGTCCGGAGACGCAAAATCACCGAGATATAGGCGGTAGATGATACCGGACGCGGGCCGAGCCACAGGCTTCAGGGTGACTTGATACCCTTTGGCCTTCCACTCTCGAGCCCATTGCTGGGCAACTTTGGGCTGGGAAAAGGTGCCCACCTGGACGGTGTAGCGCTTCGTTCCGGTCGGACCGCGAGGCGATTCTATTTTCACGTCAGGAAAAGGAGAAGGTCGATTAGCCGCGGCGGGAGTTCCCCAGCCTTCTGCGGCAGCGGGACCTCTTCTCTGGGTCGGTGTTTTTCCGTGGATTGGGCCAGGCGCTGCGTCGGACAGGTTACCGTCCGCCAGATCCTCCTCAGCCGGCACAGCCGACCGAGGCGCGGCCTCTTCAGGCGCGGTGAGCTTTCGGTAAAAAGTAACCTGGGGCGGAGTAGGGCAGGCCGCGCGAGCCCCATCTGCGCGCGGACCCCGGGACGGGCCTGCAGCCGGTATGCCGGAGTTCATGGATGGCGTTGCAGTTCGGAGCTCTTTTAAGGGTCGCGGCGGGTCACTGATGAAGCGGACATTCAGCCAAACCAAAGCCAGCATGAGAGCTACCGAGCCTGCTATGGCAAGAACAAGCCGACGGTTGCCCGACGAAGTCTTTCGCCGCGCCGCAGACCGCCGGGGTTTGAGAATGAGCGGGCGAGGTTTGGTTCGATGAATAGTCCGCAGTCTCATGGCGTTCACATGCGTTCAGGCGCGGTTACACCCAGAATTGCCAGGCCGTTGGCCACCACTTGGCGCACCGCGTCAGCCAGGAAGAGCCTGGCCTTCTTTATGCGCGGGTCTTCAGTGAGAACCCGGTTGTCGTGATAGTACGCGTGAAAAAGATCCGCGAGATCTACGAGATAGAACGTGATCCGATGCGGCTCCAGCGCTTCCGCGGCATCCGCGAGCATGTCGGGGAAATCAGCCAGGTGCTTGATGAGCCGGATCTCCTCCGGCAAGGAGAGCGCGGAGAGATCGGGATCGGTCATGTCCGCGTCTATGCCTCGTTCGGCCGCGATCCGGAAGATGCTCGCGATGCGAGCGTGGACGTACTGCACGTAATAGACCGGATTATCACGCGATTGTTTCTTTGCCAGGTCTAGGTCGAAATCAAGATGGCTGTCGCACCGCTTGGTGAGGAAGAAGAAGCGAGCCGCGTCGGCACCGACCTCGTCGAGCACCTTCCGCAGCGTCTCGAATTCGCCGGCCCGCGTAGACATGGACACCTTGCGACCTTCCCGCACCAGGGTCACAAATTGCACCAGGAGCACTTTGAGAGCGTCATCAGGATACCCCAGAGCCTGGAGCGCAGCTTTTACTCTGGGAACATAGCCGTGATGATCCGAACCCCATAAATCGATCAAGAGTTCGTATCCGCGGTGGAACTTGTTTTCGTGGTACGCCGCGTCCGCCGCGAAATAGGTGGGTTCGCCTGTTGCCCGGATAAGGACCCGATCCTTTTCATCCTCCGCGTCTTCCATCGCGAACCAGACCGCGCCCTCTTTGTCTTCTGCCTTGCCTCTCTCTCGCAGCTCCTGAACCACGCGCGCGACTAGACCTTCGTTGTGGAGCGCACTCTCGGAGAAGTAGCTGTCGTATGCCACGCCGAAGTCATGCAGATCCGCTTGTATCCCTTCCAGGATGCGTTGACGCGCGAACTCCGAAGCCTTTTCCACCGCCGCGTCCTCAGGCAGAGCGAGCAACTCCTTGCCAGTGGGCAAGTTGAACAGCTCACGGGCCAAGTCCCAGATATATTCGCCTACGTAGTGCTTTTCCGGGAACTCCACTGATTGCCCGGCGAGCTCCCGAAGCCTGTACAGAACCGAACGGCCCAGAATCTTCATCTGGTTGCCCGCGTCGTTCACGTAATACTCGGTGGCTACGGGATATCCCTGCGACTTCAAGAGCCGCGCAAGCGTGTCACCGACCGCCGCGCCCCGTCCGTGACCCACATGGAGCGGCCCGGTGGGATTGGCGCTCACGAATTCCAGCAACACCCGCGGACGCTTTGCAGTCTCCTGGTGGCCGTATCGGTCACGCTCGTGGTGAATCTGACGCAACACTCGGCGCCATACGTCTTCGGCCATGAAGAGATTGATGAATCCAGGACCCGCGACTTCTGTCTTCCGGACAACGTCGTTGTCTTGGGCGATACACGCGGTCAGGACATTAGCGAGATCTCGAGGTTTCATGGCGGCTTGCCCGGCCAGCACCAGGGCAACGTTTGTAGCATAATCCCCATGCTTTGGGTCCTTGCTGCGACTCACTTCGATCTTGGTCTGCTCCGGATCCGGCAGTTCGGCTTTCTGTCCCTTCCGGGCCGCGTGGACCGCGTCTCGCACGAGATGTCTGATCAGCTCTTTCATTCGGATCTTGCCCTCTCCCGGCTTAGCGCTTCTCTTCCGCGACGCTCTCAGTCTTCTCAGCTTCGCTGGCCGCGTCTTGAGTCTTGGGCATCCCGAGGGTGAGATCCCTTGTGTAATCGATGCATCGGGTGGTTGTGGCGCCATCCATGGAGAACTTCTTATTGCAGGTTTCTCTCCATGCGCAGGTGACGCAGATGGTGGGTTGGCTGTCCATGATATGTGTCTCCGTGCCTAATGTTTTCTTTATCAATTTAAAGTGTTATGGTCAAGACCTTTTAAGTCACTTTAAGTATTGATCCGGCCTCGTCAGAGCTGTCCAAGGGGCAGGTTCCTGGGAGTGAGTGCTTCCACGGCAGGCCTGAAGGCTATCCTGAATTTATAGCAGCTCCTTCCCCAGATGTTAATACCACCGGGAGTTCGGTCGGAAGCCGTCCGGATGGGAACCGCTTGATACCACTGCGCTATCAAACGGTGAATCAAGGTAGGTCGGGTTGAGCCCAGCGAAACCCGACAAGTTGCGTTGAATATGATGTCGGATTTCGTCCCGCCCGGAAAGCGGGACTCAATCCGACCTACGGCCTGAGAATGCAGGATCTTGCGAGCCGGCTGCGTGTCAAATGGGATTGTGGCAATTCCGTTGCGTGCGGGAGTGAATTCTTGCGTGATTTGCGCAGTCGTTCACTCATGCGAGCCAAATGGCCGACCGTGGCCGCATGGAAACAGTAGGACCGGCAAGATGCCGGTCCTACTGGGGCCGTTGATTCGAAAAGAAGGGCCGTTTCCCACTGCGTAACCGGATAGTTACATGGGACTGGATTACTCGCTTGCTTTTTGCTAAGAGGTACTGTGAAGGAGTGAAGAATGGGTTTCATCGATCCGAACAGATTGCGATTGCTTCC
>JBMOME010000298.1:0-41398 GCA_049323095.1 Thermodesulfobacteriota bacterium | reverse complement strand
AGCTGGCTCAGGGAGTTCAGTTGGATGATGCTCTAGTGAAGAAGATCAAGACCGTGATCCGGGACCAGTGTTCTCCACGTCACATGCCCGCCAAAATCATCCCGGTGACGGACATCCCGGTTACTCTCAACAATAAGAAAGTGGAAATCGCGGTCCGGAACATGATCGAAGGCAAGCCCGTAACCAACAGAGACGCGCTGGCCAATCCGGAGGCCCTGGAGCAGTTCGCCAACGTTCCGGCGCTCCAGACCTGATTGCACACTGGCCGGGATCTACGCGGGGAGTTATTTCTTGGCAGAAGAGACTCCCCGCGTTCTTTTCTCAAAGAGGCGCCGGGGGCGAAGATGTTAACGCAAGGTTGCGCTGCCGTCTTTTCCGTCATTCCGGCGAAAGCCCATAGGCGTTAAGTTAAGCAGCCCAGTTCTTTCATCCGTCATTCCCGCGGAAGCGGGAATCCAGTGTTTTCAATATGTTCTGGACCCCGGATCAAAGCCTGCCCCGGACAACGATCCGGGGTCCGGGGTGACGGGATGTTGCTTGAGGCAACCAACTGAAATCACCTGGGTCGGTCCTGTCATACGCTTATGCCAGGGACGCCCTTTTGTAGCCAAAGAAGTCTCCCTCGGTTGATTTCGAAGAGACCCTTGTCTTCACGCTGCGGGGGAAGGGCAGAGTTTTCGGAGTTCGCACGCGGGGCAGTGGCCGCCCAGCCATACGTAGTCGAAGTATTCCGCGAACGGTTGGCATTCCTGCTCGTTTTCGCACAGGAAGCCGATCTCGAAGTTCCTCTTGTTCGGGCCCTTGGCGCCGATTCCCGCGCCGGTAAGGTTGGGGCTCCCGACCAGAGCTGCGCGGCCGTCTACGATGAACATCTTGGCGTGCATCCGGATGCAGTGGAGGAATTCAACGCCTGCGCTTAGAGATCCTTTACTGTCCAGTTGTTCGTACCGTTCGCGAAACGGCTTGGACGGCAATTCAGCGTGAATGATCCGGATTGAGACCCCTTGATTCACCAGAATCGCCATCAGATCCACGAATGACATGAAGCGGCCACGATAGAGCAGTCCGGTCCCTTTAATGTTCGCGGTGGATATCCAGACAAAAGCCTTGGCCGCGACCAAGTGGGTTTGGGTGAACTTCTCGTAGATTTCGCGGTCCAGGAGAGTTTTCATGAGGTGTTATGGATCGAGGCGGCCCTCAAGTTCTGATGAAATACCTAATGCCAACAGATTTCTTTGATTCGCGGTAGCCTGGTACCGTCATTCCGGCGGAAGCCGGAATCCAGGATTTGTTACCTGGACCCCGGCTTCCGCCGGGGTGACGGGCGGCGAATAGTCCATTGCCTTGGGCAACGACTATGATTCTATTCTTCGGCCGCGGCGTACCGGACAGCCTTTGCCCATGCTTGACGTTTCTCCAACTCCTTATCCAGTTCCAACCCCGGGAGCGCGGCAACGAGCATTTCGGATTTGTCCGCGTCCAGGATAAGCTTCCAGAGTTCCACCTGACCTTCTTCCGCCATTTCCCGCATCGCTTCCTCGACGCGGCGTGTCACCTCTTCATCGACTTCGCTGCCTATGATGGCGAGCACAGCCCGAGCCGTGGTCCAGCCCGGACCCTCGAGTTTGGTCAGTACGGCTTTCTTGAGTTCTTCGTGGGCCATGAGGTACCTCCTGGCCGGCTCTCATAGCATGAATCCGGTACCAGGTCTAATGCCGGGAGAGTATCAAGCAATCAGCTTTCTGATAGACCAGGCACTGACCTGATCAAGCTCAGGTCAATGGCACCCCTGGAGCGATTCTGGTTGATCGCGGGGTGCCTCTGCTGGCTCGTCCAGCAGCGCAACTTTGATCGGGCGAGCCAGTTCAGAACGGCGCTAACTCCTGCCTTGAGAGTGTATGTAAGTGCATTCGCATCAGTCTAGCGGTCGTATTTGCATACGCATCATTCGGCAGGAAATCAAAGACATCATGACTGCACGGCCTCCACGAGCCAAAATCACTTGATGAGCCAAGCTATTGCCTTGCCCCGGACGCGCGAAGGAGTTCTACAATTCCTTTTGGTGGGTCTCGCGTAACGCGTACCTGGTCGTTTTCAATCTTCACGGACATAACGGTTCCTTTTTCACCGGACTCCGTCATCGAATCGCCCTGAACTTCGATGAGAGGCTCTAGTACACGGCTGAGGGCAGTTCTGCCATCCTTATCCCGCGCTCTGGCGTTGGCCCCTCTATTCAAGAGTAACTCGACCATTTGCTTGCACAAGTGCTGTTCATCTACCAACAGGGCAGGTGACCCATATGTGAATTTGGCCTGCTTGTAGGCTGCGTCGCTTGACCCGCCGGGGCCGAAACGCATTGATCCAGTTTCGAACGTTCCGGTGAAGGTCGGCTCCAAGACCTGCATGAGCGTAGTCTTACCGTCCTTGTCCTTTGCATTGACGTCAGCGCCGTGGTCCAGCAGCGCTTTGGCCGCTTTGAAGCCATTCCTGATCGATGCGGCTATCATGAGGGCAGTCCGTCCATACATGTCTTTCGCATTCACGCTAGCTCCCTTATCTAACAAAAGCCTCACCTTTTCGTCCTTGCCGGTCATGGCGCTCGACCTCGCAGCTTCCATGAGCGGTGTCCTGCCCTGCTCGTCCGCCTTGTTAACCTCGGCCCCCGAGTCCAGGAGCAATTTCACCAACTCTAGTTTCCCAAGTCCGGCAGCTTTCATGAGCGCCGTGCGGCCACGGCTGTCGTCCACGTGAATGTCCGCCCCTTTCTTCAGGAGCTCTCTAGCCACTTCCGAATGGCTCCCCCACGTTGCCCCCAGCAAGGGCGTGCAACCGTGAATGTTTTTGACGTTGACATCAGCGCCCTTTTCCAGAAGCAGTTTCACTACGTCAGTGTTCTGCTCGCGACGAACCCACAACCGTTGTCGCCAACCAACAGCAGCCATGAGAGCAGTGTTACCCTTCGGGTCCTTGGCATCGACATCAGCGCCCTTTTCCAGGAGCAGTCTCATCACATCCGTATGCCCTTTCTCAGCAGCCCACATGAGCGCGGTCAGTCCGACTTTGTCCGTCGCGTTCACCTCCGCGCCCGAATCAATAAGTCGTTGGGCCTCTCCTGTGTCGCCTATGGCCGCCGCGATGAACA
Source organism: Thermodesulfobacteriota bacterium (assembly GCA_049323095.1). GTDB lineage: Bacteria > Desulfobacterota > Desulfomonilia > Desulfomonilales > Desulfomonilaceae > VGSG01. The sequence continues at coordinate 38,256 of JBMOME010000298.1, read as the reverse complement.
GTGTGTATTTGCCTCCGTGCGATTTGAGCATGTTCACTACATCTCGGTGCCCACCGATCGCAGCCCAGGCGATAGGAGTCCGACCTTTCTCGTCCTCCGTGTTCACATCAACTCCATTGTCCAATAAGCGTTCGACTTCCTGCAAATGACCCTTCCGTGCGGCCTGCATTAACTCTTGATTCTCGTCTACGGTTTGGGGGAGACCTGGTGAAACGAGCAGCAGGAGGATGACCCCGGTGGCCAATGTTGTGCGAGTCAATCTGAGGACACGACCGTCTTGCTTGGACATAGGAATCTCCAGTTCAGTCGTCCATTTGGCGGGCGCCAGCGAGCGCTCAGAAATCAGGTCGATGGGCACCCGGCAGCTTCCTTTCAGCCAACAACTCCTTGGGACTACAAGCATACTTCTCCGGGGGCTCGGATTCAAACGAAACCGAAAGAAGTGAATACGTGCGCGAGAGGAGGAGAGGGGATGGGTCAGTGACGAGTTTGCTGTGGTAGCGCAATGCTCAATACGGTTCAGCGTAGCGTAACGGTTGTAACCGACGCGAGACGTTTACCGATTCTCAGGCCGCGGATTTTGGCGGCGAACCTCTTGACACAGCCTCCGCACAATTATATGTTCGGTTGCTGTATCAGCATCACGGTTCCACGCGAACCCGTCCCCCCTGTTTAGGGCAGAGCATTTGAGCAATCTCACATCGATGGATGGTGCAGGCCGGCTGTGAGGGCACTGCAAACGGGAGTGGTTCGAGACCGTCGTATCCTCCCGGTTGCCCGAAAGCCTGAGCACGCATCCGAGAAAGAGCAGAAATGGCAGGATTAACGTTTTCCAAAGGTGGAGTCCACCCGGAAGAACACAAGGAACTGACCGAGCACCTCGCTATCGAGGAAATGCCGCCTCCCGCGCAGGTTGCGCTCCCGCTCTCCATGCATTTCGGCGCGATTGCCCAGCCGCTGGTCAAGAAGAAGCAAGAAGTTCAAGAAGGCGAGCTGATCGCGGCGGTTGAGAAGGGACTGGGCGCGCCGATCCATAGCAGCGTCACGGGCACGGTCAAGACTATAGAACCGCGGCCGCATCCCACCATGGTTCGATGCGATGCAATCATCATCGATCGTGACCCCGCGGCAGCTCCCCGAACGTACGAGCGCGAGGACTGGACGAAACTCTCGAAAGAACAGCTCCTGGCGCGGGTAAAGGACGCGGGAATCGTAGGACTGGGCGGCGCGGGATTCCCCACCGCCGTAAAGTTGTCTCCACCTCCTACAGCCAAGGTCGATGTGCTTATTCTCAACGGCGCGGAGTGCGAACCGTACCTCACCACCGATCACCGGATCATGCTCGAGCGACCCGAACAGGTGGTGGAAGGCGCCAAGATCATAGTGAAAATCCTGGGAATCAAGAAAGGCATTATCGGCGTCGAGCTGAACAAGCCTGATGCGATCAATTCTCTTCAGAAGGCGGTGAAAGCTTCTTCAGGCTCTGGCGAAGGAGAAATAGCCGTCCAGGGCATGCAGGTCAAGTATCCCCAGGGTTCCGAGAAGCAGTTGATCTACTCGCTCACCAAGCGATCGGTTCCGGGCGGCGGCTTGCCGTTTGACGTGGGGGTGATCGTTCAGAATATCTCCACCACCATCGCGATTCATGAAGCCGCGACCATGAACAAGCCGCTGTACGAAAAGGTGATGACGGTATCCGGTCGAGCAATCAAGCGACAGGCCAATATTAAGGTGAAGGTTGGAACGGTCCTTTCCGACGTGGTTGGATATCTGGGTGGAGTCTCCAACGATCTGCTGAAGATAGTTTCCGGCGGGCCCATGATGGGATTTGCCATGTCCAGCATGGACGTTCCCGTGGTGAAGACCACATCGGGTGTGCTGTTCCTGAACAGCAAAGAGACCAGCGTCGGCCCGTACGGTCCGTGCATTCACTGCGGTTGGTGCCTGGAGGCATGTCCGATGGGTTTGGCCCCGAAAGAGATTGGGATTTACGTGGAAGCCGGCAAAGGCCATCTAACCGAACGCTTCGGAACCATGGAATGCTTTGAGTGCGGATGCTGCGCATACGTGTGCCCGGCCAAGCGACCTCTGGTGCAGTTCTGCCGACTGGGCAAAATAGCGATAAAGAGAGGTTCGTAAGGCGCTGCCGCCAAAGGAATCATTGGGGATGCGCTGCGTGTCGCTTGGCGAAATGCCTGTAGTGGCCCACGGCCATACGCCAGCACAAGGACAGCTTCCCGACGCATCTCTCCAAGACGCCCATAGGTTTTGTGATAACTTCTAGAGTTTCATGGGAGGGTAGGACCATAGAAACGCAAGCCCAACAAAGTCCCGCTATAGAACCGCAGTGGGCAGTATCCATATCGCCCCATATCAGACAGGCCCAGACGACGGCCGGGATCATGTGGACCGTATCCGGTTCGCTGGTGCCGGTATTGTTGCTGTCCATCTATAATTTCGGCCTGAGGAGCTTATTCATCACTTTATCCAGTGTGCTCTCGTGCGTGCTGGTCGAGGCGATCTGCCAGAGAGCGCTGGGAAGACCAGTATCGGTGAAAGACGGGAGCGCAGTCCTGACGGGCATTCTGCTCGCGTTCGTCATCCCGCCCGGTGTGCCGTACTGGTTGCCGATCATTGGTGCGGTGGGTGCAATCTTTATCAACAAGCAACTCATGGGAGGTTTGGGTTTCAATGTCTGGAACCCGGCTCTGGTAGGGCGTGCGCTCCTTACTGCAGCATTCCCGGTATACATGACCGCGGCGTGGATTCCGTCCCGTGAAGTGAGCCATGTGCCGATACTCAACTACATCTGGGGCGGTTTGGACGGAGTCACCACTGCGACTCCGTTGTACGTGCTCCGACATTACGGTATGGAGGCTCTCACGCAGCAGTTCGGCGACCTGCCCGCGATCTACACAAACTTCCTGCTGGGTTTCAAGCCGGGCTGTATCGGCGAGACGTCCGCGTTGCTCATTCTGCTGGGCGGGTTGTTCCTGATCGTGCGCGGCATCATTACCTGGCACATCCCCGTGTCTACGCTGGCAAGCGTGGCGGTTATCAGTTGGGTATTCGGCGGTGATACGTGGTTCAGCGGACCCGTCCTGGTGCATCTCCTCTCCGGAGGCGTAATTCTCGGAGCCTTCTATATGGCTACGGACTACGTCACTTCACCGTCGCTCAAGACCGCGCAGATTATCTTCGGGATTGGAGTGGGCGGCCTCACCATGCTCATACGCCTCAAGGGAGGTTATCCTGAGGGGGTCTGCTACGCCATTCTGCTCATGAATTGCCTCACACCGGCTCTGAATGAATGGTTTAGGCCGGAGAGGTTCGCGCCGCCCAAGCCGGCGCCTGTAGCAGCAGCCAAATAGGTTGTATGGATCACTGAGGGTTTTTCATGAAGGACATCATCAAGATCACTATGAGCCTTACCGGCGTGTGCATAGCAGCCGCGCTCATTCTAGGCGCGGCGTACACTCAGACTGAGCGGCCTCGTCAAGCAGTTGAAAAGATGCAGAACGAAGAGGTCATCCAGGGGCTGCTCGGATATGGACATGGAAAGCACGCCCCGTCCGATCTGGTAGTGTACCGTATTGATCGGTACGTGGTGCAGGACGCGAAGGGACAGACTTTGCTCGGTTACGTGCTGCCGGTGAAGGATGGCAAATTCACGCTCACACTGCTGGATCTCGAGGGCAAGCCCGTAGACAAGATGCCGGTTACCGCTACCGTGGCTGAGCTTGAGAACAAGGGTACGCGTAATGCGGCTGTGAAGGCTGCTCTGCCAAAGGGCTCCGAAGCCACGTACGCGGACACATACTACATCGCGGACCAGGGTGGAAAGAGACTCGGATACGTACTTCCAGGAATCACACAAGGTTTCAAGACCTTCATCAAGCTCATGGTCTCGCTGGATTCCAAATTCACCGTAACGGGTGTGGCCATCACCGAATCGGAAGAGGACCCCGGGTTGGGCGCCGAGATCCAACAGGATTACTTCAGAAACCAGTTCAAGGGGAAGACTCAGGACCAGTTGGCCAAACTCAAGGTGATCAAAGAGCCGCTGCCCGACGAATACTTCAACGTGCTGGATCCGAAGAAGACCAAGAAACTAGGGATCAAGGCGGATGAGATCACGAAGATCAAGGAGAAGCACCTTCCGGACGATATCTACGCCTTGACGGGCGCGACTATCTCGAGCCGTGCAGTGACTCGCGGCGTCCAAGACACGGTGAGGAAATTCGCTTATCGATTTGACATTCTGAAGAAGGCTGTTGAAAAGGAAAATATTCCCGTTGCCTTTTAGTGGAGGAACACGGTGAGCAGATATTCAGATCTTATATGGCGCGGCTTAATTCCTGAGAACCCCATATTTCGCCTCGCGCTGAGCATGTGTCCCGCGGTTGCAGTGACTGTTAACGTGCAAAACGGACTGATGCTTGGGCTGGCGGTGGTCTTTGTCCAAGTGATGTCGAGTTGCACGGTCGCCATCTTTCGAGGGTTGATCCATCCACGGATCCGCATCCCGGCCTATGTGCTGATCATTGCCCTTTGGGTGAGCGTTGTAGACATGATTCTCCCAGTCGTCTCACCTGATACGTATGAGAAAGTCAAGCTGTTCGTAAAGCTCATTGTGGTGTTCGCAATCATCATTTCTCGATTGGAGCTTTTCGCTTCCAAAGAGCCTCTCGTCCCTTCTTTCTTTGACGGACTAGGTATGGGACTCGGATTTCTCTTCGGGCTCTGTCTTATCGGCGCTATTCGTGAGCTCACGGGAACCGGTGAGCTCTATGGTTACGAGATCCTTGGATTCAAGCCCCTGCTCGTGATGATCCTTCCCGCGGGAGGCTTCTTTGTGATCGGCTTTGTTATGGCAGCTTTCAACTACATCGAATACAAGCTCACGGGCAAGATACCCACTTCCGGAGGAGGTCACTAACATGAAGACCTCCCGAATCATCGCTATAACTGCAATTGCTATTGTGTTGGCGTGCTTTGCGGCATCCCCGGTAATAGCGGATTTCTCCAAAGAGGGTTCGTTCAAGAAGGACAAGCAGATAGAGCTGGATTTCGGCATCCCGGTGGACGAGAGTTGGGCTCAGGAGTTGTCCAACTACACTGTCTACGAGAAGCCGGACCCGGACATCCGCATACCGGTGGAATCCGCGACACTGGATTCAAAGAGGCTCAGGGTAACTCTGACCTTCAAGGAGACACTTAATCAGGCCGCGCAATACATCATTGATGTTAAGGATGTCACTTCGGACGGCAAAGCGGTCGGAAGCGGGCGATTCCTCGTGAAGAAGAGCCAGGCGTCGTTGATGATGGGCATAATCCTGGGCGCGATGCTGATCAATAACTTTGTCTTTACTAAGTATTTGGGATTGTGCATCTTTTTCGGAGTTTCCCAGAAGCGAGAGACCGCGGTCGGCATGGGAATCACCTTTACCATCGTTATGGTGCTCAGCGCGTTTTTCTGCTGGGCGCTCTACCAGTACGTGCTGACCCCGCTCCACCTGGACTTTCTGAAGATCATTGTCTTCATCGGAACAACGGCAATTTTCGTGCAGGCAGTGGATACTGTCTTGCGAAAAGTGAACCCCTATCTTTTCAAGAGGTTGGGTGTCTACTTAGTGCTGATCGTGACCAACTGCATTATCCTCGCGGTCCCGTTAATCAATGCGGATAGCGGCTATGGCGCGGCAGAGAGCCTGAGCGAAGGCGTCGGCGCGGGAGTGGGCTTCGCAATCGCTTTGTTCTTGATGGCCTGTGTCCGAGAGCGGCTGGAGGTCTGTCGAGTGCCGCCCACGTTCGCAGGTTTGCCGATTGCGTTCATTGTGGCAGGCCTGTTTGCCCTGGCGTTCCTTGGCTTTTCAGGGCTTGTGGTTTTCTGAGTATTTTAGTGTATAATACAAAAAGCGAGTGATTGCCGCATCGGATCCGCGGCAACTCTGAGAGGTGTTCAGATTATGGAAAGTGCGTGGACCACGGCCAGCTATGGCTTGGCATTCTTCATCATTTTCGGCGCGGTTTTCGGTGTCGTGCTGGCTTACGCTGCGAAGCGCTTCGCGGTCCAGATCGACCCGAAGATCGAAGCAGTCAGGGCTTGTCTTCCGGGCGCAAACTGCGGCGCGTGCGGCTTCGCTGGATGCGAATCGTACGCGGAGGCGGTCTGCACCATTCCCGATGTCCCCGTGAACAAGTGTGCGCCGGGTAAAGGCGACGTGGCGTGCAAGGTTGCGGACATAACCGGCAAGCAGGCCGCGGAAGCGGGCGAGGTGATCTCCGCGTTGCGTTGTTCTCGAAATGACGGCGGCGTTAAGCGCAAGCATTCATACGTCGGCTTTGACACGTGCACGGGAGCGAATCTTGCTTTCGGCGGCCCGTGGGAATGCAACTTCGCATGCATCGGATACGGTGATTGCGAAACCGCGTGCCCGTTCCATGCGATCCATATGCATGATGGAATGCCCGTGATCGACCCGGAAAAGTGCACCGGATGCGGTGTGTGCGTGAAGATTTGCCCCAAGAGCGTGCTTTCGCTCGTGCCCAAGGATGCTCCGGTCTATGTGCCTTGCAGCACAAAGGATAAGGGCAAGGACGTGACCAACGTCTGTTCTGCGGGATGCATCCACTGCCTGGCGTGCACCAGGAAGGCCAAGGATGTGGTGAACCTGGTCAACGACCGGATCGAGGTCGATTATCCCAATTTGACCGAACAGATGGCCAAGGACGCGGTATGGGCGTGCAATCGTCAATTCATCTTTCGTTACCGCGATCCTGAACAACAAACCAATGCAGTTGAACAGATAAAAGCAGAGCAGGCGGCAAAGAAAGCCGCAGCTGCAGCCAAGAAAGCCGCGGAAGAGACCGCAGAGGCTTGATTCCTACCCACGTATGAAGCTCTCGCGGCGCCCGGTCGAACGCAGGTGTGCATCAGGGCGCCGGCTGGGAGCACAGACGATCCACGTCAATTTCGTACTTCTTGATCAGATTCCAGACGGTCTGACGGCTCACTCCTAAGATTCGGGCCGCTTCTCCCCGCTTACCCTTAGCAGCAACGAGAGCTTCAACGAGGCGCTCCTTGCTTGTTCGCCGGATTGGGGCGCTCTGAAGCGAGCCACGGAATGGATATGGGGTCTGGTTCAGTTCAGGTAAATCGCCTCTCGTGATGGTATCCCCGGAACACACCACAAAGGCGTATTCCATGACATTGATCAGCTCGCGAATGTTTCCCGGCCAATTGTAGCGGGTCAGGACTTCCATAGCCTCCCGATCGACTCCTGTAATACATTTCCCGGTCCGTGCGGAGATCTGCCGAATGAAGTGGCTGACCAGTAGAGGCACGTCTTCGGGCCGCTCACGGAGTGGAGGAACCTGGAGCGGGATCACGTTGAGTCGATAGAAAAGATCCTCTCGAAACAGGCCTCTCGCCATCAGCATTCTCAGGTCCCGGTGGGTCGCCGCAATGATGCGGACATCGATCGGCAGAGGACGATAGTCGCCGACGCGTTCAACTTCCTTTTGCTCGATGACCCTCAGGAGCTTCACTTGGGTGGAAAGCGGCACGTCGCCGATCTCGTCCAGGAATATGTCACCGCCGTGCGCGGCCTCAAACCTCCCTTTCGTGGTCCTGTCCGCGCCGGTATAAGCTCCCTTGACATGCCCGAACAGCTCGCTCTCCAGCAGTGACTCGCTCAGCGCAGCGCAGCTCACTCGGATGAAAGGCCCTTTATTCTTCTTACCCAACTCATGAATCGCAGCAGCCACCAGTTCCTTGCCTGTGCCGCTCTCGCCGTACATAAGCACCGGAGCATCCGACGCAGCGGCTTTCCTCATGAGATCAAACAAGGTTCGCATTTGTGGTGAAGTGCCGATGATCCCGTGGAAGCCGTACCGCTCGGTGAGCAGGTTCCGCAGGCGATGAAGGACCTCCTTTTCGCTCTGCTGCAGCCTTGTCAGGTCGCTTTGGACTTCAACTGCGCATAGAGCTTGCCCTTCGGGATCGGGAATCACACGGGCATTCTTGAGCACGGTGACGAGCGTGCCGTCCTTGCGTTTTAGGGAGCAATACTTATCCACGAGTTGGCCCTGCCTGAAGAGGGCACACGGGCCTTGCCTCTGTTGAGAGGGGGTGCGAGGGCAACAGTCGAAATCAAGCACGGAACATCGCCGACCAACGAGCTCGTCACGGGAGAAACCGGTCAAGATTTCCATAGCCCGGTTTACGAAGATGATCTTGCCCCCGCGCTCGATGAGCATGAGCCCTTCACTCATGGTGTCGAGGATCGTTTCCCAGAAGGCAGGATCGCTTCGTGGCAAGAGCATTGTTCGCTCCCAAATGCTCGTGGTCTGCTTCTTCCAGGTTAAATTGAGCGTAAAACCATGTCAAGTCTTTACACAAAACTTTACGTTTACGCACAGCTCAAGGTAGAGGAAACGCCTGCGTTAGTCCATGAGAGCGCTGATATCAGTGGCACGGATGTTGCCCCGCGTAAGAGATACTTACTTGAGCATCGCTCAAGTGACTGGAGCCTTGGCGGGTGCGAGACTTCTGGTGTGAGGGCGAAGATGCGTGCTGAGGGGGCCCGATTCGCTTACAAGACTCGAGAACAAAGCTGATCACCAAAGGAGGAGGCCATGACTGAGCACGAAAGCGCACTGAAGAGGACTGTGCTGAACGTAGGCGCCTGGATGTTCATCGGGGGAGCACTGATCCTTGGGCCGGTAGGCCTATTGTTGATTTGTGGTCTTGCCTACGCCATGTATTTCTCGAATCTCGCTCTAGGCGTAGTGTGCATCATGTTGCTGGCAGCGCCTTTGCTCTTCCTCGCCCTGTGGTTGGTGCTTGGCGGGGCTCAATTTATCGTGGAAAGATCCGCTGGGAGAGGGGTCCTGGAAGCCGAGGCTAAGGCCGAGGTCAACTCGCTCTGAGGGTTGAGCCCGAACATAAGGCTTTCCGGGTGCTGATTCGGCGCCGCAGTAAGGTCTGGGGTCATGTGCTGTTTTGACATCCGATAAGGTGCTCTGGGGTGCGTGCACCTTGAATTTCCTCTGCGGAGGGGACATAGAGACGCGGACCGTCGTGCAGGGAGGCTCACCGCTTCCCGGCAGGTAGGGGGTTCTTTTTTTGTTTGGACAGGTGCTCGTTGACATGCCGCGGCGTTAATTCTACTTTAGCTGCACTCTCGCCGAGTAATGCATATGAAAGCAGTACGGGCGCCTCAGTTGCTGTGCATCGTCGCCGGTCTGACACTGGTTGCTGCGGGCGTGTGCAGGGCTGAAGATCCGTTCTTGACCACTGAAGAATGCCTTGCATGTCACGGGAAAGAAGATCTGAAATCCCGCCGCGGGATAAGCCGATACATCGATCCCGCGCGATACAGGGCGTCGGTTCATGGAACCCAAGTTGAAGGATGCACCTCTTGCCACGCGGGCATCACAGAGATTGATCGACAGGCCAGAATCCCCCATCCGGCCCCTCCCGATCCGAATTGCAGTCAGTGTCATCCACGGGTCTTCGAAGAATACTCGCGGAGTCTGCACGCACAAGTATCAAAGAAGCTTTGCTATTCATGCCACAGCCCGCATTACAGCGTCTCCTTTCGTAGTCTGTCGGGAGCTGACAGGAAGGCAATCTGCCTCAAGTGCCACGATGCGTGGAAGACCCACCGTTGGCTGCCCCAGATGAACCTCCATTTTGACTACCTGGAATGCACTTCGTGTCACGCACTGAATGCTGAGATCGGAATCATATTCTCCTTGGTCGAAGGCTCTGAGGGCTCGCAAGAGCACATTTTGGATTACCGAAGACTGGTACGTTTCGTCGAGCCCGGAAAGAAGGCGCTTGCTGAAACATTGGATCGGGATGCAAACGGTAGGGTCTCCGATGAGGAGCTCCAAGCCTTTATGAACCACGTCAAAGAGCAAGGCATGTCTGAAGCCGCGCTCCAAGCACGAATTCTGGTCTTTAAGCCCAGTCACAATTTGTCCGCTCGGGGAGAGCAAACGAGAAATTGCTTGCTCTGTCATTCGACCGGGGCGCCTTTCTATTCGAAGCTTTTGCTGAAGTTGCCGGAGGAGGATGGGGGATTCAGGACGGTCCCTCTGGAAAAAGGCTTTCTCGCACGACGCGGCCAACGACCGTTTATGGAGGATGTTTATCTGCTGGGCGAGTCCAAGATACGCAAAGAGGATCTGGACGAAGTGCTCTCAATCCTCCGCAAAATCGGATTCAAATGGATTGACGTGCTTGGAGCGTTCATTGCTGTTTTCAGTCTATGTGCAGTCGGTTTCCATGCGATGCTCATTTTCTTGACCAGGAAGGCACGAGGAAGCAGCCCTCGGTCCTTGACCATAGAACCGCTCCCGTGGCCGGTAAGGGTCTGGCACTGGGTGCACGGTTTGTGCGTGATCGTGTTGGTTTTCACAGGGATACAATTAAGACTCCCTGATGTCTTCCCCATATTCGCTTCTTTTCTCAACGCGGTTAATCTTCACAACCTGTGTGGGCTGGTGGTGGCGGCGGATTTCGTATTCTGGCTGTTGTATCACCTGGTCAAGAGAGAGTTTAGCGAGCGTTTCCTCGTTTCGCCGGTAGGCTTTTTTCGAGACGTCACGGAGACGCTGCATTACTATGGGTATGTGATCTTCGCGGGAGGTAATTATCCCAAGACGAGCACTCGGTACGACCCATTCGACCCGGTGGAACGGATATTCTATTTGACCCTCATGCTGGTACTTGTGCCCATCCAGATTGTTACGGGCTTGATGCTGTACGATGTTCATACGATGCAGCCGGCCATTATTGCCCTAGGAGGGCTGCGCTCGGTGGATGCGATACATCTCCTAGTTGCTTATCTGATCATCTCCTCCATGATTTTGCATTGTTACTTCCACACGCTGAAAAAGTACGGACGCCTGGCAGCCTGATCGCGGGTCGGCCTTGTGTCGTCGTAAGGGTGGAAACGTGGAGGTGAGGTGTGCCGGTGGGTTGGTTCCCTAGCCTGGAAACCAGCCCACCGACCTGAAGAGAAATAAGGCTTAAATCATGTAGAACACTTTCTGGAGGATCTTGGGCGTGTACCCTTCGATGTCCAAATAGAAGGTGATGCCACCGTTGAAGAACGGCCAACCCGCTCCCAGGATGAGAGCGGTGTCTATGTCCTTGGGATCGGGCACGATTTTCTCCTTGAGCATCAGGTCAACCTCAAGAGTGAGGTTGGTCAGGATGCGATCCACAATCTCCTCTCTGACGAATTCCTTGGTCCCTTTGTCAGCCCAGATCTCCGCGACCTTAGGCATGAGCTCTTTTCCCGGGCCCATCCCTTGATAAATCTGCGTGACGCCCGCTTCCACGAGTTTCCTGAAGCGCACGTTATCCGGGAATCGTTCCGGCCAGGCTTCATGTAGGGTTTCGCCCACATGAAAGGCAACCGCAGGCCCGACCAAGCCCAAAAGATCGAATGGCGCCATCGGCAACCCCAAAGTGAGGATCGCTTCGTCCACCTGCTGGAAGGACGCGCCTTCGTCAACGATCTCGAAGCAATCGCTCAGCAGCCTGGTCAGCAGCCGGTTGACCACGAATCCGGGGGAATCTTTGACCAGGATCGCGTTTTTCTTGAGCTTCTTGGCAAGGTCGAATGCAGTGGCCAGGGTCTGTTCATCGGTCTTGTCGCCCCGGATAATCTCAAGTAGCGGCATCATTGCTACGGGGTTGAAGAAGTGGAAACCAACCAGCCGATCGGGCCGCTTCAGTTTGGAGCCCATCTCCGCGACAGAAAGGCTTGACGTGTTCGTGGCCAGGATGCACTCGTCGGAGATCACTTCCTCCGCTTCCGCGAAGACCTGCTGTTTTACAGCCATGTTTTCGAACACAGCCTCGATTACGAAGTCGCAGTCCGCAAAATCCTTGTATTCCAGCGTAGGAATCAGCAGGCGTTTCAGGTGCTCGCCCTTGGCTTGAGTGAGCCGGCCTTTGCCCACCAGCGAGGCCAGCTCGCCGTGCACATAGCCAACTCCTTTGTCCAGGAATTCCTGCTTGATATCCTTCATGACGACCGGTACGCCTATACGGCGCAGGAAGAGAATGGCCAACTGTGAGGCCATGAGCCCTGCGCCGATGAGTCCGATCTTGTTAACCTTCTTGGGCTTGACCTCTTTGGGCTGCCCTACAGGTTTCTTGGCGCGGCGCTGAACCAAATCGAAGCTGTAGATCGACGCCTTACAATGCCGGGTCTTGATCAGGTCCCCGAGCGCCTTGTCCTCTTGCGCGAAGCATTCATCGAGGCTTCTTTGCAGGTTACACGCGTTCTCTACCAATTTGAGCGCACGGTAAGGCGCGGGCGCGGCCCCGTGAACACGGAAGTCAATGAAGGTTCGCGCCGCGTCCACGTGGTTCTGGAGTCGCGAGCAGTCGGGTGGCTTGCGCTCAATCTTCTCTTTGCCTTCGATGATGTCTTCGAGGAAGGCCAGAGATTCGTCAAAGAACTCCGCGGCCTCGAACAATCGGTCTGCAAGGCCCATTTCAAAGGCCTTCTTCCCATCGATCATGCGATTCTGGTTCAGGGAATTGTACACGATTAGCTCCAGGGCCTTCTCAGGACCGATGAGTCGAGGAGTCAGGGTGCAGCCGCCCCATCCCGGCACAATACCCAGGAAGCATTCGGGGAACCCGATCGCGGTCACGGCCTTGGACATGGTTCGATAATCGCAGTACAAGGCTATTTCCAGGCCGCCTCCCAGAGCCACGCCGTTCACCGCTGCGAGGGTTGGGAAGGGAAGGGCCATGATCCTCTTCAGCGCGGCGTGACCCGCGGCTCCAGCCTGACGACCCTGCTCGAAGGTGTTCACAAAGGGCATCTGAGTCAGGTCCGCGCCCGCTGCGTATATGTAATGCTTGCCGCAAAGCATCAGACACTTGAGGTCCTTTTGGGCCTCAATGAAATCCATCGCCTGATTCAAAGATTCCAGCGCTTGTTCGCTGAATGTGGTGGGCTTCCTGTAATCTTCACCATTGTCCATGGTGAGGATGGCGATCTTGCCTACTCTGGACTTGTATATGTTGGTGTAGAACCGTGTCGGTGCATCAGCCATGACGCCTCCTTATGATCGAAACTGTCCTTCCCTGGAAGTGTGCCGACTCCGGCCACAAAGCTGTGGACTGGGCCGTTAGTCTTTCTTCTTGCTCTTCTCTTTCTTTTCTTTCTCTTTCCCGGACTCTTTCTTCTGTTTGTTCTCAGGCTTGTCTTTTTGGGTCTTGTTCTTCCAGACCACTGCGCCGCCCTGGCCAAGCCCCACGCAGAGTGTGGTCAGGCCGTACTTAACGTCCGGACGCTCTTCGAACCCGTGCATGAGATGGCACGCCAGCCTCACTCCGGAAGAAGCGAGCGGATGGCCGAACGCAATAGCGCCGCCATAAATGTTCACGCGCGGATCGTCAGGAATCGCCAACCCGAACTCCTTCATGAATGCAACGCATTGCACGGCAAAGGCCTCGTTAAGCTCTACGAGGCCGATGTCATCCATTGTCAGCTCAGCCACTTGGAGCGCTTTCTTTGTCGCAGGGATCGGTCCGATGCCCATTACTTCGGGTTGGACACCGGCATAGGCAAAGGATACCAGTTGCATCTTGTAATCAATGCCCAGGTCATCAGCCATGTCTTTGGCCATGAGCAGGCATCCCGCTGCGCCGTCATTCAATCCCGATGAGTTACCGGCCGTGACATTACCCATGACTCGGAAAGGAGTGCGCAATTCAGCAAGTTTCTCCATGGTGGTTTCAGGCCGCGGTTGCTCGTCCTTGTCAGCCACCTTCCAGCCTTCTTTGGTGTACACGGTCATGGGGACGATCATTTCCGCTATCTTGCCCGATTCAATGGCCTTCGCGGCCTTTTGCTGGGAGTGGAGCGCGTACTCGTCAGCCATTTCTTTGCTGATTTCAGGAAACATGTCGTGGAGGTTTTCCGCAGTGGCGCCCATGGACATGGCGCTCTCGTCCACCAGCTTGTCCGTGAGAAAACGAGGGTTCGGATCCGCGGTCGAGCCCATTGGGTGATGGCCCATGTGCTCAACCCCGCCCGCTATGGCGACATCACAAGCGCCCAGAGCGACCTCCGATGCCGCGGTTGTCAGAGCGCTCATGCCGCCTGCGCACATGCGGTCAATGGAAAACCCCGCGGTCGTAACCGGCAGGCCGGCAAGGATCACCGAGGTGCGTCCGAGCGTAAGACCTTGGTCTTTCTCTTGACAGAAGGCAGCCCAGGCGTTTTCCCCGATCATTTCAGGCTTGATCTTTGGATTGCGCCTCATCAGCTCTCTGATCACCTTCACCACCATGTCATCGGCCCTGGTGTTCCAGAAGATGCCCTTCTCACCCGCTCGCCCGAATGCAGTCCGTATCGCATCAATCAAAACGACTTTTCGTGCTTTCATATGTGAACTCCGATTGAATCGAATGAGGTCTAGAAGAGCGCGAAAGACTCTTCCGGGAGATCGATGGCAGACCGCTCCCCACTCATGATGGCGCGAGCCTTGCCCTTTGCCAGTGAGAGGAACGTGTTGGCAAAGAACTCGGCCGATGCGACCTTACCGCGATAGAAGGCGGCGCTACGGTTTGTCTTGAGCACCTCGGCCTTCTTTTCGGGTGTGTCCGCCCTGGAGTCGCCATAGATCTCTTCCAGTCTTCGATCTGCGATTACGGCCTGCCATAGGAGCATGAAGCCGACCGCCACGTCACCAAAGAGATCCAGATAAGGGCTGGCGTAGAGTATAGGAATCATGAAGTCTTCGGTGATGCTCTTCAGGCCGAAATAGCGCGTGACCTCGATGAGCTGAGATCGGGCAGCGTCAAAGGGTTCGACAATGTCTTTGAGCCGATAATTCTTCTTTGCATTGCGCAGCAGATTGCCTGTCTCCTCGACGATTGCCTTGAACAGAGCCCCCTGCTTGACCGCGAGCTTGCGCCCCACCAGGTCCAGAGCCTGGATGCCGTTCGTGCCTTCGTAAATGGAGGTTATCTTGCTATCGCGCAGGAATTGCTCCACCGGGTATTCACGGCAATAGCCGTAGCCACCGTGTATCTGAACGGCATACTCCGTAACACGGAAGCCCAGGTCAGAAGTCCACGACTTGCAAATGGGGATCAGAATATCGAGAAAACCATGATACTTGGCGGCATCCGCTTCGTCTGTGGCAGAACGCACCCTGTCTTCGCAGTACGCAGCATAGTAGACGAGCGCGCGAGCGCCTTCCGTCACACTTTTCATCCACATGAGCATACGGCGTATGTCCGGGTGCTGCATGATGGGAACTTTCGGAGCAGTAGGATCTCGTAAAGCAATGATCTCAGGGCCCTGGACCCTCTCTTTTGCGTATCTGAGCGCGTGCATGTACGCGCCGCTGGCTTGGCTAAGCGCCTGGATGCCTACTGCGAGGCGAGCTTCATTCATCATGTTAAACATGATCCTCATACCCTCGTTTTCGCCTCCGAGCAGGTACCCGATGCAGTTCTCTTTCTCGCCGAAGTTGAGCGCACAGGTGGCGGACCCGTGGATCCCCAGCTTCTTCTCGACAGCCGCGGTGATCACATCGTTGTCAACCAGCGAGCCGTTCTCGATTCTCTTTTTCGGAACGATGAATATGCTGATGCCCTTGGTCCCGGGAGGTCCACCTTCAACTCGGGCAAGAACCATGTGGATGATGTTCTCGGTCAGATCATGGTCTCCCGATGAAATGAATATCTTGTTCCCGACAATCGAAAAAGTGCCGTCAGGTTTGCGAATCGCCTTGGTGCGCAGAGCGCCCACATCGCTGCCGGCCTGGGGTTCCGTGAGGCACATAGTGCCGCCCCATTCGCCGGTCAACATCTTGTCCATGTAGGTGCGCTGCTGTTCTTCTGTGCCATACTTCTCAACAAGTCGTGCGGCCCCCACCGTGAGTCCCGGATACATGAGAAGGGCCTGGTTAGCGGCAATGAACATTTCACTCGACGCGACCGAGAGCAGCGTTGGGAAACCCTGACCGCCTGACTCAGGGTCAACCGCGAGTGCGGGCCAACCCCCTTCCACAAAGAGCCGGTACGCATTGTGGAAGGACTCGGGAACTCTCACCTGTCCGCCTTCCAGCTTGACGCCAACCTGGTCGCCGTCAGCGTTGGTGGGCCAGATTTCGTTCTCCGCGAGCTTCTGGGCCGCGTCCAGGACCATGTCAAACATTTCACGGGAGTATTCAGAGTATTTCGGCGTTTCGCACAACTCCTCCAGTCGTAACTGCTCGTAGAGCACGAATTTTACGTCGCGCTCGTCAACCAGGAGATTGGCCATTCCTTGTTTCCCTCCTTATGCGTATAAACGAAGATGCTGGATGTTTGCTGGGATTCAGTTTCGCGCGTAATCGCTTACCATATATCAATTGTTCTCGTTGACGCAACGATTTTGAGGTAGCTTTCTTCATTTCTGTTCGTGACTAGTTACAGTGCGTTGATTGGTCGCCCCTGCCGAAAGCTTTCTCGTGCTATACTCGTTTCCCCTGGGCGGCCATATTCAGAACCTGCGGACCGCCTAGCCAACCGGTCGAATCCGACTAGGTCCGCGTTGACAGTCCCGCATCCGGTTGCCACTTTGGGATAAGGGCGGGTCTCGGTCCGTGGCAAGGCCAACAATGGACTTCGACAACTTACTGTTCCGGGGATTTCTGATATGACCTGGGAAGAACTGAACAAGAAAGCCGTGGAGCTCTTTCAGAAGGGTTCTTACGTTCAAGCCATGCAAGCAGGCGAAGAAGCGGTGAGCGCGGCGGAAGCCCAGTTTGGAGCCGATGATCCGCGACTGGCTCGAAGCTTGAATAACTTGGCCGAAATGTATCGAGCGCGAGCGGATTATTCACGCGCGGAACCTCTCTGGAAGCGAGCCCTGGAGATACGAGAGGCCGCCCTGGGGAAATATCACCCCGACGTCGCGGTGTCGCTCAACAATCTTGCCGGCGCGGCATTCGAACAAGGCCGCTACGATGTAGCGGAAAGGCTTCTCGATCGGGCTCTGAAGATCCTTGAGAAAGCCTTGGGCCGCGATCACCCTGACGTGGCCACGACGCTGGACAATATCGCGGCTCTTTACCGCGCACAGGGAAAGATGCCTGGGACGGTTCCGTTGTATCGGAGAGCATTGGCCATCCGGGAGAAAGCTTTGGGGTCTGACCACCCGGAGGTGGGCCTCACGCTGAATGCACTCGCAGGGCTGTACTACTCTGAAAGCCGCTTCGCAGATGCAGAGCCGCTTTATCAGCGAGCTCTAGAAGTCGCGGAGAAGAACTTCGGCCCGCATCATCTTCACGTGGCAAGTTCTCTGAACAGCCTCGCGGCCACTTTGAGCGGGCTGGGAAGATTTGAAGAGGCTGAACCCCTCCTTCTGAGAGCGCAACAAATCATTGAGACCAATTTGGGCGAGAAGCATCCCGAGGTCGCGGCAGGTCTGGAAAACGTGGCTGAATTTTACGACGGGATCAACAAACCCAAGGAAGCTGAGAAGTTTAGGAAGAAGGCCGCCGAGATCTTAGCCTGCCACTCGTCATAACCTCTAAGCGTTAGTTCACAGGACCAGCCCAAACAACTCCAATTAGTTGGCGTGAGCAGTACAGCGTCACCCCGGCGAAAAGCTTGCCCCGAGCTTGAACCGGGGCCGGGGTCCAGATCATATTGAAAAGACTGGATTCCCGCTTCCGCGGGAATGACGGACGAAAGAACTGGGCTGCCTAACTTAGCGCCTATGGACTTCCGCGGGAATGACGGGCGAAGGAACAGCGTGGCCTGGGGTTAACGTCTTGTGTGCTCACGACAAGTTATTAAGTGGTCCTCACGAAATGACCGGAGCGGCCGCCTGATTTTTCCATGAGCCGAATCTCCGAAATCACCATAGCTCGATCCACAGCTTTGCACATGTCGTAAATAGTCAGGCCCGCTACCGCCACCGCGGTCAGGGCTTCCATCTCAACGCCCGTTCGTGCGTCCACCTTCACCTTTGCTTCGATTTCGATGACAGAGCGTGCGCTGTCGGGGACGAAGTCCACATTGACCGAAACGAGCGGCAAGGGATGAGCAAGAGGAATGAGGCTCGATGTCTTCTTGGCTGCCATGATCGCAGCAATTCGGGCAACTCCCAACACGTCTCCCTTGGTTGCTTTGCCAGTGAGAATGAGGTCCAGCGTTTCGGGCTTCATGCGGATTTCGCCGCGCGCGAGGGCCTGTCGATGGGTGACTTCTTTCTCGCCCACATCAACCATGCGGGCTTGTCCACGTTCGTCAAAGTGGGTGAATTCAGCCATGAAGTCTGCTCCTGGTCAAGCTGAAATCTGCTATGGCAAGTGTCAAGAATGATGTCCGATTGTCGCTTGGGCTTTGGTAGATGCCGGCCTCCGTGCCGGCACATTTTTCCTAAAAATATCAACCAGCTCGGGCCGGCAGAGCCTGCCCCGGACCCGATCCGGGGGACGCCGGCCCCTACCAGTCTTGTTCAAGCGCGGGCTGTTCAAGAAGCCAAGAATTCTAACAACCGGTATATGTCTCGCTTGCTCACGTTTTTGGCGGAGGCCAATCTTTCTCGAGTCTGTGCTCCAGCGCGGCCGCGTGAGCTGCAAATCCTTCGTACCGGGCGAGCACAAGTGTCTTGGGCGCGAGATCTTGAAAACCCTCTGCCGAGACTCGTGAAAACGACATCCGCCGCGTGAAATCTCTGACGGACAGGGCAGAAGCGGTCCTGGCGAACCCCGATGTCGGAAGAATCGCGTTCGGACCTATCGAGTAATTGGCCAAAGTGCCTGGGGTGTACGCCCCAAGGAGCACTTCGCCTGCGTACTTGATCCGATCAAGGACCTCTCCAGGCTCGCGTGTAAGAACCTGCAGATGCTCGGGTGCGAATCCGTTGATGAACTCCACGGCCGCGTCCAAGGAAGGGGCGAGCACCACGCCGCCGCTGGAGGACAAGACAGCCTCACAGAAAGAACGCCGGTCTTCGGGTAATGCTTTGAGCTGCTGAGGTATTAGTTCCAGGGCCTTCCGGGCAAGCTCAGGATCGGTGGTAACCAGATACGCAGACGAATCAGGACCGTGCTCCGCTTCGATGAGCAGATCCACGATAGCAGTGAGCGGGTCTGCCGAGTCGTCGGCCAGCACAATGGCTTCGCTGGGGCCCGCGGGAAGGCCCGTATCCACTTCCGACGCCAGCAATTGCTTTGCCGCCAGCACGTATCCCGAACCTGGGCCCACGATCTTATCGACACGAGGTATTGTCTCGGTGCCAAACGCGAGAGCAGCGATCGCCTGGACTCCTCCCACCGCAAAGACAGTGTCTATTCCGATCATGCGGGCAGCCGCAATGGTGGCCATATCGGCTTTGCCCGACTGGTCTGGAGGAGTCGCCACCACAATCTTCTTCACTCCGGCTACTCGTGCCGGAACGCCGGCCATCATCATCATGGATGGGAAGGACCCCTTGCCTCGCGGGATGTACAATCCAACCGCGGCCAGAGGAATCACCTTCTCGCCGGCCCAGATCCCCGGCATGATTTCCATCTCCCAAGTTTCGGGTTCAGCCTGGCGTTCATGAAATTTCCTGATGTTGGCTATGGATACTTCCAGTGCGTCTCTCAGGTTGTCCGGGAGCTCTCGGACCGCCCGATCCATTTCCTCCAAGGGCACGCGGAAAGCCGACGGCTCCATGTCCGCACGATCAAAGAGCTTGATAAGGTCACGCACTGCTGCGTCCCCGCGGATTCGCACATCGTCAATCAGGGGTTTCACTTGCGACATAAGATCGCTGAAGTCCACCGCGGTCCGCCGATAGAGCCCCTCGATTTGGGATGCGCTCATGTCTTGCAGTACGAAGTAATTGATCTTCATGCCTGCCTCGTTCAGCAACAACCTTCAGGATGCCGCTAGGGCACGTGAATCCAGGAGCATCTTTCAGGAAGAACGGGCCTCATGGTTGCACGGAACCGCATGTCCGGTCAATACAGCATCCGTTCGGGCCTTGTGGATTTAGTTACGCGGGGGAAGGGTGTCATTGCGAGCGTAGCGAAGCAATCTCAGTGCATAACGTCCGAGATTGCCGGTGGGACGGGCATCTTGCCCGTCGTTTGGCGACAGGCGGAACGCCTTTCCCACCACACACTCTCCGCAATGACAGGTAAAGTGCACCTCACTCCCGCAAACGACGGAGTCCTTACTTCAGTTTCGTCCTGAACGGTCCACGCCTTTTCACACCCCTTCATTTAAGTTATTATCAACAGCGACATCGCTTGAATCTCCAATTTTACAACGTGAGACACGTTTATGGATAAATACGAAGGCAGGACAAACGAAGACATATTCATCGGCGAGTTGCTCAATGAAGCCCGTGAAATCCTCCAAAAGGTCGGTTCGCCGACTCCTCCCCGAATCTTGATTGAGAGCATTGTCAAGGAGCTCCAGGTTCTTGGCCCGAAGGATGCTGAGGAAGAACCACGATCCGAAGATGAGATCTGGAAACAGATACGTGAGCGGATTGTTCGCGCGGCATATGCCACGCGACCATACTGCATCAGGTGCGGAACTTGCTGCGCTTCAGGCAGCCCGACTCTCGTAGAGAAAGATGTCGAGCTGTTCCTAAAAGGAATTCTGAAACCCGAGCACGTGGAAACGCTCCGACAAGGAGAAATGACCTATTCCAACATTACTAGAGAAACCGCTCTCCTCGAACAAGAAGCCATCAAAATCAAAGAGAGACCAAACACCAAGACCTGCGTCTTTCTCGACGAGAAGGAGCGGGCTTGCCTGATCTATGAATTCCGGCCGGCCCAGTGCCGAGGCCAGGAATGCTGGAACCCGGACAACTCACAGGGCATTGCGGATCTGCCGAAGCTGACCAGGAAGCCGCTTCTGGAGCCTACAGGAGTCTTGTGGGAGATCATTGAACGGCATGAAGAGCGCTGCTCGCATGACGAGTTGCGCCGCGTCATTGCACGTCTGGCAAGCACCAAGGGTCAAACCGTGGAACAGGTTCTGGACATGCTTCGTTACGACCAGCATGTTCGGGA
This sequence comes from Thermodesulfobacteriota bacterium, assembly GCA_049323095.1. Lineage (GTDB taxonomy): Bacteria > Desulfobacterota > Desulfomonilia > Desulfomonilales > Desulfomonilaceae > VGSG01. The sequence goes on along the minus strand of JBMOME010000298.1, from coordinate 17,190 downwards.
ATTTGCCGCGGAGCACTTCAACTTGGCCCCGGATACCCTCAATTTCTTCTTCGGGCGACCCCTGCGCGAAACCGTTCACATATACGGCCTCGCGGTGAAGGATCAACCTGACGGGACTTTCTTACTTACGACGATCGATAGCGAACAATCGGCCGGAGAAAACCCTCATCATCAATCCTTGTAGAAGAGCGACCTCGGACCAAGCCTAACAGGCGAGAACGGATTGAAATCGACGCCCCGGCACACATAGACCTCTCTGATGCTCTCCCCATGATATTGAACGTGGTACGTCGGTAGAGCTTCTATCTGTCGGAAATTCTCGTACACCGTGACTCGGCCGGGCGCTGAGGGAACCAACGGCTTAGGTGACACGAAGAGAATTGACCGGCCCCGAAGGTCGTCAAACGAGGGCGACCAAACGTCGAATTGAGTCGGCCGCTTCCACGGCGCCAAGTACCGAACCTTGGGATTCCCCGGGACGTTGAACTCCAGCAGCGCGCAGAGCTGATAGCTGTCCGCAGCAATGACATCATCGGGTTTGGCCAGCCTTCCCACGTGAGCGCCAAGCTCTTTCCAGCCTCGCGTTTCCCACACGATTCGGTCCGTCTTGCCGAGCCTCCTTTCCCAGTCGGCCGGGAGCAGCCCCAGCCACGCGTGCAGCACCACCACAACCGAAGGCACAACCGCGACAAGAACCGCCCATCTGAAGAACGAACGGTTGACGCGCGACCAATGGCGGCCCGGGAGATCGGCTTGCGCGCGGGCAATCACCTCCACCGTAAGAATTGCCGCGGGCGCGTACCCAACAAAAGCCCAATTCGCCTCCACATGCCCGAAGAAAGCCAAGACTCCGAAGAGGAAGAGAGGCAGAGAAAAGGCCAGCAGGAGCAGAAGCTTGGGATCAGGGCGCAAAATAGTGTGGAGGACACGCGACCCCAAAGCGGCAACCAGCGCGACGTATAAGAGGGGCGACACCACAAGTACCTGCGCCAGATGGTAGGTGATTCCGTCCAATATGCGTGTCCACAGTGACTGCGCTCCCGAACCGATAAACAGGATGTGGTAAAGCGAAGCCCAGTCGTGTTGCATGTTCCACCAGATGACGGGCAGCGTGAAAGCCCCCGCGATGAGTCCGGCAATCCAGGGCTCCCGTCGATACAGATGCTTCCGGTGCCGGCCGCTCAAGAGCAAGAAGAGCAGCACGGACATCACCACCAGCACGCCGGTGTACTTGCTCTGTATCGCAAGCCCTGATGTGACCCCCATCACGAAAAACCATTGACTATTCTCGCTGTCAATGAACCGAACCGTGGCCCACAAGGTCGCCAGCCAGAAGAAGAGCAGCGCATTGTCGTGAATGGCCGCGCTTCCTCCCAGGAAAGCTACCGGAGCGATGTTTACAACGAGGGCGCACAAGAGGGCTCGCAGCCTATCTCCAAAGAGGCTGAAGCTGATGCGATAGACGAGATAGCTGCTCCACAGGGACAGAACGAGAAACGGAAAGCGCACGGAAAAGGGACTGTACTCGCCGAACAACCACGTTGAGAGACGGATAAGATACGCCACACCGCCGGAATTGTCGAAATAAGACCAATCCAGACGTCTGGACCAGGCCCAATAGCTGCATTCGTCGGGGATCAGATTGAAAGCCCACGTGAAGACAAAGCGCCACGCGAGGATGGCCGCAAGCCCAAGCACAATCCACAACGCCACATGCGCGGGAGTCGTTTGAGCCCCTCCTGGAGTCGGCCCTTCCGGCTCCCGATTCATGCCCCGCCCCGCATTGAGTGCTTCATGGATTGGCACCACAGACCTATTGTGCCACGCGGTTGTTCACCGCGCAGGCTGTTCCAGCGCGGCACACCAGACCTTCAGCCTCTGCTCGCATTTCGTGGGTGGCTTCAAGCTGGAGGGTGGTGTGGTCGATCCGGAACCGCTCCCACAGCAATTGGTTCAGCCGTTTGAGCACCTCGGTTTGATCCCGTGCCGGCTCGGCCAGCACCAGGTGGGCCGAAAGCGCGTGGCGGTCACTGGTTATGCTCCAGACGTGCAGATCGTACACACAGCAGACTCCCTGCTGTCCGATCAAGACTTGCTCTATTTCATCGATGTTGAGACCGCTGGGAACGCCCTCCATGAGAATGTGCACGGAATCCCGAACCAGCCCCCACGATGAGTAGAGCACAAGCCCCCCGATGAGGAAGCTGGCAAACGGGTCAACCCAATTGGCTCCGGTGAAGAGTATGATTGCTCCAGCCACGCCTGCTCCCAATGAGCCCAGAGCATCTGCCGTAACGTGCAAGAAAGCGCCTCGGATGTTAAGGTTTTCCTTTCTGCCCTCGAAGAGCAGCGCTGCCATGCCGAGATTCACTGTAAGTCCTACCAGAGCGATCACAAGCATCCCCGCGCCCTGAACCGCTGCAGGCGAAACAAGGCGGTGGACTGCTTCGTAACAGATAACCGCGACGATTGCCCACAGAATCAAACCATTAAGAAGCGCAGCCAGAATCTCGGTCCGTCTGAATCCGAACGTATGCCGAGCCGTCGGCACCTTCTTTCCGACCTGGAACGCGACCCAGGCAAGCCCTAAAGCCATCATGTCGGAAAACATGTGCCCTGCGTCTGCGAGCAAGGCCAGCGAATTGAAGACGAGCCCTCCCGCGACCTCGGCCACCATGTACAATGCGGTAATGACCAAGGCTATTGCCAGGCGGCGCTCGGATTTGACATGGTCGTGTGAATGCTCATGCATCGGGGCTAGTCTTTTCTTCTCTGTGAGAATGCCTCACCAAAATCAGTCGCACAATCAAAACTACAGCAGATATTCCTATAGTTAACACAGATTGGACATTTGAGAAGAGAGCATTTTCGTGGGCGCGAACCCTGTGAACTCGACATTGACGCGTCCTGCGTGTCGTTGATACTGTGCTGATTATTGCTTGTCATGCGGCCAAAGGCTGAAGATCGGTCTACGTGATTTCAGCCAGTTAACTTAGGCAGAATCCCGTCACCCCGGCGAAAGCCGGGGTCCAGTCCCTCGCGGAACTCGGGATTTAAGAGACTGGATTCCGGCTTCCGCCGGAATGACGAAGGAAGGATCGGTGTGGCCTTGAGTTAACGCCTATATGCGTTGAGGACTCGATTCTGGCGTACACAGTAGTGTCTTGGGGCGTTGCGGTGGATGATCTTTCCCTCTTAGCTACTTCAGTTGCGTTGGGAGCTGATGCCTTTGCTGTGGCCACCGCGGTCGGCGCGGGCTTGCCGGCCCTGACGGGCCGACACTTTTTTCGGCTCATTTGGCATTTTGGTCTTTTCCAGGCATTGATGACGACCATAGGCTGGTTCGGAGGAGAAGGCCTATCGCTCTTCATGATGGGCATCAATTGTTGGATTGCGTTTGCGTTATTGTGCGCTTTGGGTGGCAAGATGATCGTCGAGTCCCGCCACGCGGAACGACGTGCGGAAGGATACGACCCCACGAGGGGCTGGAGCCTGGTTGGCCTGTCAATAGCAACCAGCCTTGATGCGCTGGCCGTAGGCGTAAGCTTGAGTCTTATTGGCGAGACCATCTGGCGGCCCGCTCTCTTGATTGGCCTGGCCGCACTTGTTATGACATATATCGGGATGCGCCTCGGAAGCCACGGAGGAACTTACCTGGGAAGATGGGCGGAATTGGCGGGTGGCATAATACTAGTGCTCATTGGCGTACGCATTCTTATTGAGCATCTGTGTGCATAGACCTCATGCTTAGAGAGGCGGATAAAGCGAAGCCCAGCATTTGAGCAATACGGTCACGGATTTGGGTGCCACTGACCTGAGCTTGCTCAGGTCAGTGCTGTAGGTGCATCATGAAGAAGCACTGACCCCGCGAAACGCTGGGTCGGTGGCACCCGGCTGGGGGAATCACTCAACTAATTGCTCGCTGGAAGCGCACTCTCGCGCTGACGGGGGACGTTCAGATGCTAAGATTCCTCATGGTCTTTGTTTGTCTCGCGCTGATGATGCCGGCTGTTCTGGTTGCTCAGCAGTCTACGCCGACCGATTTCAGCGCTCGCAAGCCGCTGCTGGTCTGTTCCACCACTCAAATAGCAGATTTTGCCCGCCAGGTCGTGGGCGACCGGTGCGACGTACGATGCATTTTGGCTCCTGGAGCTGATCCCCACACTTACATGCCTACTCCGGGGGACGCCCAACTTACCTTGAAGGCTGACCTGTGCCTCCAGAACGGGCTCCACCTGGAAGGCAAGAACTGGATGGCAACTCTCGCACGCGATGCAGGCAAGCCGCTCGTAACCTGTACTGATGGAATTAAGCCCATCGTGCTGGAACAGGAAGGCGAAAAGATCAACGACCCTCATAGCTGGTTCACACCACGTAATGCGGCTGTATACGTCAACAACATCGTGCGGGCAGTCTCGGAGCTGGACCCTGCGGGCAAGTCGGAATATGAAGCTCGGGCACGTCTCTATTTGCAGGAACTTCGAGTGCTGGATGCGTGGATTCGAGAGCAATTCAACGTGATTCCCCCCCAGAAGCGTATTCTGGTAACGAGCCACGACGCGTTTAATTATTTCGCGGAAGAGTATGGCTTCAAGAACCGGGCGCCGGTCGGTTGGTCCACAGGCGCTGAAATCGGGGCGGGGATGACCCCGGAGCGGCGCAAGCAGGTAATTGAATCAATTCGGGAATTTGGAGTGAAGGCCGTATTTGTGGAGACAAGTGTCAATCCGAAACTCGTCCGCGAGATCGCGACCGAAGCACGGGTCAAGGTCGGTGGGAAGCTCTATTCCGATTCGATGGGTGAAGCAGGCTCCGCGGGCGAGACCTATATTGGTATGATGCGAGAAAACGTGCTTACAATCATTGGGGCGCTGAAGTAGCGTTCGCCAAGGGGTAGTGTCATACTGATGCGCATTCAAAGAGGCAAGATTGGAGCAACCTTTTTTGTGAGAGAGGTTTCTCCACGGCTCAGGCAAGAAATGCCCACGGTTTTCGGAATGCTCATTTCTCTTGGAGGGAAATGAGCATTCCGAAAAATGGTGGAAGTTCTTGGGGAGGGGGTCGGGGAGCCCCGCGCCTCGCGGGGTTACAAGAAGGTCTTCCCCGATTCTTACCTCTCTGAAAGCGAAGCGGTGTCAGACCATGCGACCTGTCTTGGCGGTATGCGTGTGGTTCGTGCTGTTGGGAGGCTTGGCGCTGTTTATGCACTCTAAGCACGAAAGCTCGGGTTTCCGGAGCTTCGAGAGCAAGCCCGCGTCCGGGGGCTTCTCTCTCGAAGTCACTCCGACCTTCGCGGTGGAGCCCGATCCGTTCGCACTGCGGACAGGATCAACAGAGCAGCCTGCCGCGCTTCTCGTGAAAGTGAACGGGAAGGAAGTATTGCGCCGCGAAGACAAGGTGGATGAAGGTTCGCCTCTGACGGTACAAAATGTGAGCGGGATGATCGAAGGGCCTAACGAGCTGTACCTGGAGGCCAACCCGCCTTTGGCACAGGCCAACAAAGCGCATGCGATCAGGGTAAAGGTCGCACGGGACGGGGAGCAGATCGCGGACCGGACCCTCTGGTCTGAACCTGGAGTGAAGCTCGCGACCACATTCCGCGTTGACGTGCAGCCACGGGAAGAGAAGAGGAAAGACGCGCATGGCCACTGAACCCGCCAATCACTTGGCCATAGAAGTGGAAAACCTCACCGTCAGCTTCGGCTCCAGGCCGGCGCTCCTCGATGTCTCGGTAACGATAGAGACAGGTCTTGCGGTGGGAGTCATCGGGCCAAATGGCGCGGGCAAGTCGACTCTGATCAAGGCCATCCTCGGTTTCGTGAAGCCGGACTTTGGCAAAGTACGGATCCTGGGAATCCCCGCGGATCGCGCGAGAGGCTTGGTTGCGTACGTCCCGCAACGTGGCGCCGTGGATTGGGACTATCCGATCACTGTGGAAGAAGTGGCTATGATGGGCCGGTACGGCCATATACCCTGGTGGAAAGATCCAGGACCTCAAGACAAGGAGCAAGTTCAAAGCGCTCTGGAAATGGTCCGTATGTCCGAGCTTCGCTACCGCCAGATCGGGCAGCTCTCGGGCGGGCAGCAGCAGCGGGTCTTCATGGCGCGGGCCCTCGCTCAGGGAGCTGATGTGCTCCTCCTCGATGAGCCCTTCGCAGGCGTGGACGCGGCCACGGAAAGAGCGATCCTGGATGTGCTCGATCGAGCCAAGAGTGCGGGCCGAACGTTGGTAGTCGTCCACCATGATCTGGCCACCGCCGCCGAGTACTTCGATCGCCTGATCCTGATCAAGCAGCGCCTATTTGCGTACGGCCGACCGGAAGCGGTGCTCAATCCTGAGCTCCTCAGCGAAGTGTACGAGGGGAGGCTCCGAGTCTTCGCAGGTCTCTCGGATGCGAGGGCCGAGCAATGATAGAGCTTATTGCAAAAGCCTTCATAGAGCCATTGCAGCAGACTTTCTTCCAGAAAGCGCTTATCGGGGGTTCAGTTGCCGCAGTGGTATGCAGCGTGGTCGGTTGTCTCGTGATCTTGCGGCGCATGGCATTTCTGGGGGACGCGCTTTCCCACGCGATGATTGCCGGTGTGGCCGGTGGTTACCTCTTCATGAAGCTCCTCTTCGACACCGAAGCGCACGCGCCTGCCATGCTTGTGGGGTCGCTTATAGCGACCGTTATCACAGTTACATCAATCGGGTTTGTGAGCAGGGTCTCGCGTCTGAAGGACGACACTGTTATCGGCATCATGTACACGGGAGTGTTTGCGGCAGGCGTGGTGCTGGTTTCCATCTTCCGCAATTACATCCACATCGATCTGATGCACTTTATCATGGGCGACGTGCTCGGGGTCGCGGATCACGATCTCTGGGCCGCGGGGTTGGCCGCGTCACTCGTGCTTTCCACAATCATCCTCTTCTTCCGGCAATTCCAGTTGACCAGCTTTGATCCGGTCATGGCCGCGGCAATCGGCATGCCCGTGGTTGCTATCGACTACGCGCTCACCACTTGTGTTTCGCTGGTGGTGGTCAGCGCGGTGAGCATGGTGGGTGTGATTCTGGTTGTAGGACTGCTCATTACTCCTGCCGCCACTGCTTACCTGCTGAGCGATCGACTCGACCGCATGATGGTGCTCTCTGCGGCTTTCGGAGTCTCCAGCGTCGTCGGGGGGCTTTACCTCTGCATGTGGCTCGACTCGTCCGGTGGCGGAGCCATCATGCTCTTCTGCACAATGCAATTTCTCGTGGTTCTCGTGATTGCCCCTCACTACGGCTTGTTGGCTCGGTGGTTGCGTCTGCGGCGGATGGTCCCGCAGCAACTTGTCGAGGACATTCTGGGAGCGATCGTTCGCGGGGAGGGGGCGCCGGTGCCGCTGAACAAGGTGACTGCTTTTGTCCACGGTGAAGCGCATCGGCTCGGGAGGGCAGTGAAGTCGATGGCAAGAGACGGCCTGCTTCACAGCAGACCCGAGGGCTTGACCCTCACGCCCACCGGGATTCGAGAGGCGGGGCGAGTGCTTCGGGCTCACCGCCTCTGGGAGACTTACCTGCAACATGTTGGAATGCCTCCGAATGAGCTTCACCAGAGGGCGCACGCATTAGAGCACGTTCACGATAAGGAATCGGTGGAGTATCTGGACGATCTTCTGGGCCACCCCGTTCACGATCCGCATGGCGCTCGCATACCTGAGAACTACGCCGCCTGTGTGCCTGACAACGTGTGTAGTATCAGTATGTTGAGAGAAGGAACCAGTGCGGTGATTGAGTCGGTGGACCCTGAAGCTGCCTCGGTTGGCTTGGCTCCAGGCGAGGAGATCACTATCGGGCCCCGTTCGGTTGACGACACACTATGGAACGTGACCACGACAGACGGCACCGAATTCTCGCTGGACCACCGTACCGCGGATGCAATACGGGCTCGGGTTAAGTCTCATAGAGATGCGCCGTGAGTGCCGATGCTGTAACTATTCAATCATGGGCGGATCGAGTCGCAAGACGCAAGAACCTCACCGCAGAGATCGCGGAGATCGCCGAGCGCACGGAGCGCACAGATGTGCGCTCCGTGCATCCTCTTTGCGAACTCTGTGGTCTCTGCGGTGAAATTCTCTTCTGCAACTCCCCGAGTAACTGAATGGATACTCGGTGCTTGAAGCCGCGATTGACTTTGTCCACGAGTTGTCCGAGAATCTCGGTTGGTTCCGCGCTTGTCCCGCCAGGTTTTCCCAAGCTCTTTTCCAAATTCTGAGGGTTGATGGAGAGTTCAAAGTGATCCTTGACTATCAGATGAACAGCATAACTACGGTCCAACCCCTAGTGCAGGGTCTCTGGCGAGTCACCGCCCGAACCGATGACACGCTCTTTTCAGCAGAAGTGATCCTGGACATTATGGCGCCCGCGCTTGATATCCGGAACGTCCGAATCGAAGTGAAGCGGGATACTCTTGGCTTCACCCTCGATTTGTCAAAGGTATCCGAGAAGCTCGTTGGCGCGCGAGTTGGTCCGGGAATGACCAAAATCGTCCGCGGGCTAGTCGGCGGTGAGAACGGGTCCGCTCGAATTGCTGAACTGGTGCTGGAAGCGATGGAGATGCTTGTAAACGCGCTCACGGTGCCGGAACTGAGAAAGGCCACGCAGGCCGTAGGGAAGGACGTAAAATTCTGCAATGACGGCCCAAAGGTATTCCTCAATAACCGCGTGATCGGCACGGAACAAGCCGCGTTAATGGCGGCCAATCCTCGACTCAAGGACAGTTGCGTGGTTTTTCGCGATCTGTAGTGCGGGTGCGGCTGGTTTTGAGCGATTTTTGTGACTAAGGCAGCGGCATCTGAAAAAAGGAAAGCTGATAGATGCTTATCTATTCGAGAATGAAGTCGGTTGGAGTGCAGAAACAAGGTGAGAACCGCAGAGTGGTTAGCGGTGTTCTGGAAGACGAACTTTACGCGATGCAGTGCGAGATAGGCGTCGACTGGCCCACGCTCACTATAGAATCGGTGCAAGCCAAAATGAAGCGCTTCACGACAGAGCGATGCCCATTGGCGTCGGAAGTGTTCTCGCGGGCAGAGGGCTGGAGAATCGACTCGGAGCTCGACGGGAGGATCAAGAAAGAACTCGGTCGCATGGGATGCCGTCACATGGCTATTCTCATGGTCGACTGCTGTCGAGCACTTGTCCGAGCGGAACTGGCGCGGGAACTTGCCACAGCGCTGGGAACCGATCCCGGTCTGGATAAGAAACGATTCGCTGACGAGTTTCTTGGCCGCTATCCGGATCTCAAGGATTACCTGCAACTTGCATAGGCCAAAGGCTGATTGGTGATGAAGATCGACCTCCACGTGCATACCACCGCCTTTTCCCCATGCAGTGTCATGTCGCCTGATGAAGCGGCAAGAGCGGCTGCTGAGGCAGGCCTGGACGCCATCTGCATCACAGAACACAATCGACTCTGGACGACAGATGATGCCCGTGCTTTGAGCGGCAAGCACGGCCTTCAGGTCTTCAGCGGCATGGAAGTAACCACCACCGGCGGGGACATCCTTGTTTTCGGCCTTGAAGAAGAGCCGCACGAGATGTGGACCCCTGCGGAACTAAGAGAGAAGGTTGACAGGGCAGGGGGAGTTGCCATTGCCGCGCACCCTTTCCGCGGGTTTCTACTCTTCGGGTTTGGCACACTGCAAATGGACCTGAGCCAAGCCATCGGGAACCCTACATTCAGCCAGGTGCATGGCCTGGAGGTCTGCAATTCATTGGTCACCGACGAAGAAAATGAAATGGCTCGCCGCGTGGCGGACGAGATGGGTTTACTCAAACTCGGTGGCAGCGACGCTCACAATGTGAGAGCAGTCGGTACGTGCATCACTGACTTCCAAGACGACATCCGCGACGAGAAGGACCTGATCGCTGCGATTCTCAGCGGTCGCCATACTACCCGAAGAATGAAATAGTGGTGACGCTTTCTTGATCGCAGAAGAGAACACAGCGGGCGCGAAGGAGGTCCGCACGCGCAGAAGGAGAAGGGCTTTGGTAGGGACCGGCGTCCCTGCCGGTCCGAAAGATCCTCACGCGCAGAAGGAGACGGCATGAGACCCGAAGAAGTGAAATGGTCGCAATGGACCCGCCAGATGGAGCACTACTTGAGACTTAGGTCATTCCCGGTCGGCCTGAAGATGCTCGAAGACCCCGCGGAGCTTGAACGCAATCCGTGGGTACGTAGGTCACCCGAGAAGCTCACGTTCTGCCAAATGATCACCATTGTGCGCACATTTGACTGGACTTTGGGAGGTACCGCTGATGACCTGGTCCCGCCGATTTGCGCAACTATGCTAGGACTGGCGGAAGTTCCCGAATGGGTTGCTGACGGAACCATGAGAAGCGTTGTTTGGCTGGAAAAGAAAGAAGACGCAGCCTCATGTGAAGCGGGAATACAACGCATACCTTGCGGTAAATACAGTGCCTTCCTATTGGCCCCCACTGCGTACGACCCGTTTATCCCGGACATAGTTCTGCTCTATGGAAATCCCGCGCAGATGTCTCTGCTCGTCAACGCTATCCAGTTCGATCGATGGGAGCGCACCGTTTTTTACTCTGTGGGCGAAAGCTCCTGCTCGGACGTAATCGGCCGCTGCTTCGTAGATCGGGTGCCTGCCCTCTCAATTCCATGCTATGGCGAGCGCAGATTCGGCCACGCTCAGGACGATGAGTTGGCGATAGGGCTGCCCTCCGAGGATTGTGCGCGAATCCTTAAGAACTTGGAAACGCTATACAAACGAGGAATCCGGTATCCTATCTCGCAGTACGGGGCTCAGGTGAGCCCGTTCAAGGCTCTGGCTGCGGTGTACGGGTTCGCAGAGTCCGAGAAGGAGGACAAACGCTGACAGTCAGGTGACTGATATCCTGCCGAGTTTGCGATCGACGGCGCATAGCCGACGGCGACGCCGGCTGAGGCGGAGGTGGTGAATGGGAAGGGACGAAAGCAAAGAAACCAGTCCGCAGATTGCGCAGATGGCCGCAGATTCAAGAGACCGGCAAGCACATTCGATCATCGGGGCTGCGACGGAGATTCATCGACAGCTCGGTTCGGACCGTCAAGCATTTTCTGATTTCTCATCTGCGTACATCTGCGCAATCTGTGGATTAGACAATTAGTGAGAAGAAGACCTCGATCAGAGCTGAATCCTTGCGCCACTACATTCCACTTGCTGCGACCCTTGAGGGATTCTCGCCTCCGTTCAGGTCACAGGCACCTTTTTGGTTGGACCTTCGCTTTCGGTATCCGAGCCTTCGCAGGCCTCCTTTTCTTTGAGCTTGAGAGTCTCTTTCACCAGTTCTTTTTCGTACGCGAAGTCGCAGATCCGCTGAATCATTATCTTCTGAGCCATTACGGGACCCGCGCCGTGCCATGTGCCCACACCGTGCTGGCCGGCGGTCCAGTTCTGCAAGTGCTTGTGCACCTTGAGGATGTTTTCCGTAGGTTCATCAGACCCGAAGCTGTAGAACTCCTCCACATAAGCCTTGGTTTCCGGGTTCTTCAGTTCCTTGAGCGACGGCATGGTCACCACGAGTCCGCCACCAATGTCACCCGCCAGGGCCATTGTACGCCAGAAGGCGTTGCAGATGTTGAGTTTGGCCACGTTGCCCATAAGCTCATCCGGCAGAAACACCCCGCTTCCTGGAGGGTCTTCTTTGCCCATTTGAGCCGCTGCCAAACCACATGCTCGCCCGGTTTCTCGCAGGACCACCATCTCGGTGAGCTGTTCATTGATGTGTTGAACCTTCTGAAGGCCTTTGTATTCCTGCACGAGCTTACACGCGCCGATAACTTGATTCATGAAGCCCACCTTGCAGGTTCCGCCGCAGGTCATTCGGTGAGTCCTGGCGAAACGCGCTACCAGCAGGCCCGAATACTTGTGCTCGCCGAGGTGGAAGACACGTTCCCACGGGACGAACACATTGTCGAATACGACCATTGAGGTCTCTCTCTGCCCAAAGAGGGGATTGCCCAGCTCGTAAATGTCGTCTGCCTGGTCCCGCTCGGCAGAATACGGCGAATACTGGCAAATGTACGTAATGCCTTCCGTGTCGGACGGAACGGCAAAGGCCACAGCGTAATCAGCTTCTTCTTGGGAGTGCGCGGACTGGGGAAGAACCACTAATTCGTGGCTTGCAAACGCGCCGCTAATGTTGATCTTTGCTCCTCGCACCACGATTCCGTCCTTGGTGCGGTCCACGACTTTCAGGGAGAGAAACGGGTCAGGCCAATCAAGGGCCTTCTTCTGTCTGCTTCCACGAGGTTCGGTGAGCGCGCCGGCAACCGAAAGGTCCTTGCGTTGCACCATCTTGAGGTATTCGAGGAAGCGGGGGTGGTATTCCGTGCCGAGTTCCTTGTCCATCTGCCAAGTGGTCGCTGCGAGGGAATGGAACGCGTCATAGCCAACACAGCGATAGATGCAGGTCCCAAGATGCTCCGAGGTAAACGTGCCCGCCAGCGCTTTTGCTACCAGATCTTCTATGCTCCGGCTCACGTATGTGTAGCGATTGACCTTCTCGTCGATCAAGGGCGAATGGCAGGTCATGATCTGCTCGTACCGTGGATCCATTGCCCAGGCGTAACTGGCCTTGTTCGATTCGACTACGGTCCGCGTGTTCTTGTTTTCGAGCACGCTTTCGACCTTCTTGCCGTTCATGAACACCCTGGGTTTCAAATTCTTCAAGCTGGCTTCGAATTCCTCGGGCGTCATTAGAGCCATGACTTCTCTCCTGTCGTTCGGTGAATTTGGAATTACGGTCGTCCCGCGACGCGAATATCGGGGGCATCTTCGGTTGCAGTTGCGTTGGCGCCTTCCGCTAGGGATTGGGCCGATGGCGCGGCCCTGAAAGCAAGGACCAGGGCATCCACGGCAGCGGCCTTGGATCGCTTGAGGGTTAGAGCTGCTTCCGCAATGGTTGCGCCGGTAGTTGCTACATCGTCAACAAGAAGTACGCGCCTGCCCTGGATCCGGTGCGGTCTCGACACACCGAAAGAGTTCCGTATGTTCGCGACCCTTTCGGATCTGGGGAGCCCCACTTGTGGATGAGTTTCCTTCACTTTGCGTAGGCGAGTCAAGTCCACGCGTATGCCCGTATGGGCTGAAAGCGCCCTGGCCAGGATAGCCGACTGGTTGAAACCTCTGATGAGCAGGCGGCGCTTCGAGATTGGAATCGGAACAATCAGATCAAATTGATTAGGCGAGAAGTGCCTGTGGAAGGCTTCCATCAGAATGCCGGACAGGGCTCTGGAAATCGAAAGCATTTGGTAGTACTTGAATCTTACCAAGGCTCTGCGTAACTCGCCGTCGTACTGCACGCCGAAGCGAGCCCTTTCGTAGGGGGGTGGGTCAGCCAAACAGCGTCCGCATATGTCCGTCGTGCCGCTGTTCAGGCCAGGGAACGACAGGCCGCACCGCTGACACAACGGAGGCTCAATAGGCCGTACCGAGTCCGAGCATGTATGGCAGATTCCTCGGGGGAAGGTGCCGTCTGCGGGGGCTCGACCGCAAAATGCGCACGAGGGAGGAAAGAAGAGGTCGCATACTGCGTCTTTCAGAGCTGACAGTTCTCCGTGGAACACGGTGCGAGCTCCAGGCCCGTAGCGGGCTTACCTCGCCAAGGAGGAGAAGATCGCGTTACCAGCGACGCGTGCACCTGCTTGGACAGTGCGGCGGTCTCGTTAGCTCTCGATTATTGCCAACAGGAGTATTCCCATAAGAGAATACCTAGCATATAACTCCTCTGCAGGAGGTTCAACACGAATTGACTTCACTCATAACTCTAACTACGGATTTCGGCACAAGAGACGGCTATGTGGCCCAGATGAAAGGCGTGATCTACACGATCAACCCTAAGGTCACTGTGGTCGACGTTGCACATGATATCCAGCCGTTCAACATAGTGGAGGGCGCCCTGGTCCTCAAAGGTCTGGCGCGGTACTATCCCGAAGGAACCATACATGTTGCGGTAGTGGATCCTGGAGTTGGGAGCACGCGCAGAGCCCTGGCTCTCAAATGCGGCGAACGGATATACTTGGGTCCGGATAACGGCTTGTTTTCTCTGCTTATGCTGGCAGCCGGCACGTGCCAAGTCCGGGAGATCTGCAATAGGGACTATATGCGTCCCAATCCTCACCCAACATTTCACGGCAGAGACGTTTTCGCTCCGGTTGCGGCACATCTATCCGCGGGTGTCCCATTCGAGGTGCTCGGCCCTGAAGTGGATGATCCGGTGATACTTGACCTCCCGCAACCGGTTCGCACAGATCGTGGTATCAATGGCGAAATCATTCATGTGGATCGATTTGGGAATCTTACCACCAACATAAGCGCGTCCATGCTCAACAAACCTTTTGCTCACCTTCGCGCGGGGACCGTGTACATTCGGCAGCTTAGCAGCTATTTCGGCGAAGTCGGTGAAGGGCGGCCCCTGGCGCTGATCAACAGCTTTGGTTACCTGGAGATCTCCGTGAACCGTCGAAACGCCTCGGAGGTGCTGGGAATCGGCCGAGGGGATAAGATCCGTCTCCGATGGGGACAGGAAGATACGCACTGACGTAACGACCCGTTATAATGGCGAAGCTCGGTGTGTCGGTCATTTGGGCGTAATCCCGAATCTGGCGCCTAATCCCGCGGCCGCGCCGACTTCGCTCGCGTCATTCCCGCGAAGGCGGGAATCCAGGGAAGGCGGCATGGCCGTAGGCAAGCAGTTCTATGTCTACATCCTGGCAAGTCAGCGCAATGGCACCTTGTATACCGGTGTAACGTCCAACCTCGTCCAGCGGATTTGGCATCACAAAGAGAATTTGTTGGATGGATTGACCAAGAAGTATGGTGTCAAGGAACTCGTGCACTTCGAGGTTCATGATACGGCTGAAAGCGCGATGACAAGGGAAAAGCAAATCAAGAGGTGGAGAAGGGCGTGGAAAGTAAGGCTGATAGAGCAGGATAACCCGGAATGGAAGGATCTGTATGATGTCATCGTGTCCTAAACTGGATTCCCGCCTTCGCGGGAATGACCACATATCATTGATCCTTTCGCCAGATTCCAGCCTACAAAGGTATGACGAAAAGACATTGGAAGCTGAGCTGAATTACCTCTAGATTCAATTGAAACAACCATGCCACGACTCCTCGTCCTCACCACTTCATACCCATCTAACGAAGCTGATCCGCTCAGTGCATTCATTGCCAGGCTGCTCGTAGCTCTTGTGAAGAGAGGTTACAACCCAACAGTGGTCGCGCCATCCGACGGAACGTTCTTCGGAAGGCAGGAACTCTTTGGCATCGACACGATACGTTTCGGATACTTCTGGCCGAGGTCGTTAATCCGCCTTACCAAAGGCGCTGGAGGCATCCCGGAAACTCTCAACCAGAGCTGGCTGGCAAGAGTCCAACTCTTCCCCATGATGGCGGTCTTCTTGCTTGTTTCCCTGGCACATTTGCGGGGCCGCGACATCCTCTACGCCAATTGGCTCGGCGCTGGTTTGATCGGCGCCCTTGTCAACATCATAACCGGCAAGCCGCTCGTGGTCTCATTTCGTGGAGATGACGGGTACCTCGCGCGGGATCGTTGGCTCTGGCGCATCCTCACCAGATGGGTTTCCGCGCGAGCCTCGGCCGTAGCCCCGGTCAGCGAAGAGATCCGAGCCATACTCGTGGATCTAGGCATCCCGTCTGACAAGATACATCTCCCTCGTTTTGGCGTGGATACGGAAATGTTCCATCCCGCGAATAACGATGACCGCAAAACCGGCACTCGAGTGCTCTTTGTGGGGAGTCTCATCCCCAAGAAGGGAGTGCAGGATCTGCTGGCCGCGTTTGTGCATCCTTCGTTGAGCCATGTGGCGCTCGATGTGGTGGGAGATGGATTCCATAGGTCCGAGCTGGAAGCAACTTCTGAACGCCTCGGGCTTTACGGTCGGGTCCAATGGCACGGAATGCGCCCACCACAAGAAGTGGCAGAGCTCATGCGTCAAGCCGACATCCTTTGTTTGCCCAGCCACACCGAAGGAAAACCCAACGTGGTGCGTGAAGCCATGGCTTCAGGTTTGCCCGTGGTTGCAAGCCGCGTGGGCGGCATCCCTGAGATGGTCAAGGATGGCGAGACTGCGCTGCTCCACGAACCCGGCAACGTGGAGGACCTTCGCAGATGCCTGTCGGAGTTGGTGAACAACAATGATTTGCGGAAGAGCATGGCCGCCGCGGGATATGAGTCAATTATTGGGTCAGGTATTACGTGGGAAACTACTGCCGACGATTTCGACCGCATATTCGGGGACATCCTAAAGCTCGGGTAGGATGCGGTGCTGCAATGGCACAAGCACAGGTCTGTGCTACAATAACCATAGACACGGGCAGCGAAGCACCCTTAACCAGGAGATCTGCCGATGGAAAGATCGTTTAGCGTAATTGTGGAGCGTGACGAAGAAGGATTCTACGTTGCTTCAGTCCCGGAACTGCGAGGGTGCCATACTCAGGCACGGTCGCTGGACACCCTCATGGATCGAATAAAGGAAGCTATCGAATTATGTGTTCAGGATCTCTTGCAAAACCCTTCGGAATTACGTACTTAGCAAACCAACGCTTCAGATACTTGGTCAGGAGTGAATGACATGGAATACGTACTCAACTTTGTCGATTCAGTGACCAGGATTTTGTCCATAGCATTCGATCTTTGCCTTGCTGCCATCGTTCCCTTGGGTATTGCCGCTTTCATAAACTGGCTAATGCGGGATGCCGTGGTCAAGCAAGTCAGATCACAAGAGGGAAGATGGGAGGCAGATCGAAAGGAATCCGCATATCTTGAGTGTCTTAAACTTCTCTGGCAGTCGAGATGTCAATACCACAAAGAATCGAAGCTGAACCACGGCGATTTCATGGGCCGTATGCAGACTCTCCAGTATGTTGAACCTTGGATGGTTGTTGCGGGAAACCGTTCTTCGACGGAATCGAGGAGCGCACTAGGAAGTGCTATGGAGAATCTGAAGAAAACAATTGACCTGGTCAAAAAGGAGAATCCTAAAGATTCCGGTGACACTGATCCCACAAATGGGAATAGAAAGATATTCACGGTAGAAGGCCATAAATTGCCCGAAGAAATCGACAAGACCTTAGACATCGTTATCGAGTGCTGCAAGAAAGAATTGAGTCATAACTCGATGTCGTGTCCTTTTG
>JBMOME010000297.1:0-5020 GCA_049323095.1 Thermodesulfobacteriota bacterium | reverse complement strand
CGCGGCGGCATCATAGCAGTGTCCGAAAAGACCAGTCAATGGCAAACCCAGTTGGCGATGAACGGCGCTTTTTCTCGGATTTCTAAACTGGATTCCTGCTTCCGCAGGAATGACGGAGAGGGGCCCTCGTACACGTCAGGATTCCGTTGTAGGGGCAGGTCTTGTGCCTGCCCTTGGCCAAATCATCCCAAGTCGGGCAGGCACGAGGCCTGCCCCTACGGATTGCTTCACCGCTTCACTGTTCGCAGTGACACTGTTTGAGGCAATTGACACGCTGTCTCGTTGTACGTAACCTACGGCCCAAGACACATAGAACATGCAGGAGGAACCTCGAAGATGGAAGAACCGCGCTTCAGATTGACGTACGCGACTATGTTCGACCCTCCCGACATCCTTCATACGCGGTTTGAAGCCGCATTGGCCAAAGTGAAAGCCGGTCTTGGCAAAGAATGCGCCATGATCGTCGCGGGAAAAGACAGGTACTCCGAAGAGAAGTTCAACGAGACATCCCCTGCCGACGCTGAAGTGGTGCTGGGCATCTTCCAGCAAGGTACGGCGCAGGATGCCTTGGACGCGGTGGCCGCGGCACGACAAGCATTCCCTGAATGGAGCGGCACGCGGTGGCAGGAGCGAGTGGCACTTTTGCGAAAGGCGGCGGCGCTTGTGGAAGATCGGATCTTCGACATCGGTGCGGCAATGTCTCTGTCGGTGGGCAAGAACCGAATGGAGTCTCTCGGTGAGGTCTCTGAGACAGCAGATTTGATCAACTATGCCTGCGATCAGATGGAGCAGAATAACGGCTTCATCAAGGAAATGGGGCAGGATCCTATCAAGAACTGCATTTCAAAGAATCTCTCCGTGTTGCGACCTCATGGGGTCTGGCTTATCATCAGTCCATTCAATTTTCCCACAGCACTTACAGGCGGCCCCGCGGCAGCCGCCCTGGTTACGGGAAACACTGTGGTACTCAAAGCGCCTTCGGATGCGCCGTGGACTGTTCGGCTCCTTGCCGAATGCTTTCGGGACGCGGGCCTGCCCGATGGAGTTGTCAACCTGGTGACCGGACCGGGCTCTACGGTGGGTGAAACGTTGATATCAAATTCGGATGTAGATGGCGTCACGTTTACCGGATCACACGAAGTGGGCATGAAGATTTTCCAGGAGCGTGCCCGTCTCGATTATGTGCGACCCGTGATCCTTGAAATGGGCGGCAAGAACCCTACGATCATTTCGCGCAACGCAGACCTGGAAATTGCCACGTTGGGAACCATGAGGTCGGCATTCGGCCTGCAAGGTCAGAAATGCTCGGCATGTAGCCGAGCCTATATTGAAGAGCCGATTTACGACGAGTTCGTCAGTCGCCTGGTTGAGCTGACCGGTAAGATCGTCGTGGGTGATCCCACGCAAAAGCAGGTGTATATGGGGCCGGTTATCAACCGGACGGCGCTCGATCGATACAGAGCTTGTGTGAAGGAATTGTCCGCGGCCGGCAAAGTGTTCAGCGGCGGTCTGGTACTTGATTCAGGAGAATTCGCTAAGGGCTATTTCTGCACGCCCACCATCGTGGCGGATGTTCCCCGCGATCATCGGCTGTGGAAAGATGAGATGTTCGTACCCGTCCTGATGGTGACGAAAGTCGCAAACCTGTCCGACGCGATGGAGCTGGCAAACCAAAGCACATTCGGCCTCACCGCGGGTTTCTACGGCTCTTCTGAAGAGACGGACCGGTTCTTCACAAATATCCAAGCAGGAGTCGCGTACGCCAACAGGTCGGTGGGAGCAACCACCGGAGCCTGGCCGGGATTCCAGCCGTTTGGCGGATGGAAAGGCTCTGGAGCGTCCGGCAAGAACGCGGGCGGCCACTACTACCTCCCGTTGTACTTGAGGGAACAAATACACAGCCAAATGATCTGGAAATAGGTGAAGTCGTATAATCTCTACCCAAATCAGGGCCGTTGGTGCAAATGTTGAGCTTTCAGTGGCGAACGACTGTCATTGAGACCCCGCTGAAAAGCGGGGGAAGCAATCTCAGCGCTAAAAGGCAGAGATTGCTTCGTCCCCCGGATCACGTCCGGGGTCCTCGCAATGACATAGGTCGGCCAACTCCTTCGCGTAAATCGATGCGTGCACCGTGGGCCGCTGGTTTTCGGTGTTTTTGGCACCTTTCGCCACGGTCCATCCGGGCCCGCATCATGAGGGGGGCGTTGTGGAATTGCTATCAGGAGCCCGGTTTCAGGTATTTTCGGCAATAGGCCTTTCCGGAGTGTGCGTCGCGGTTTGCATCGTGGCCTTTGCCCTTATCCACGCTCCGTGCAACGCGACAGAGCCTGGAGCAGCTATTCCCAACCGCAACACGGTCTCAACGTTTGTCGATCCGCTTATCAAGGAAGCCGGCTACGTCGGCGTGGCGATCGGCATCGTCACCGCGAGCGGCGCCAAAGTGTACGGGTTCGGAGACGTCAAGAGACAACGGCCGGAGAGACCATCGGGAGAAACGGTTTTCGCCCTGGCCTCGGTTACAAAGACGTTTACCGGCGTGTTGCTCGCGGACATGACTAGACGCGGCCTTGTTCGCCTTGACGATCCTATTTCGCGTTACTTGCCGCGACGAGTGTTGGGGCCGCGAAATCCTCTCGCGTCCGTAACTCTCCTGGATCTTGCTACGCATACCGCAGGCTTTCCTAAGAATCTTCCCCGTGAAGTTGATGCTCCCGCGGAGGAACCTCGCGGACCGCTGACTGTACCGCAATTGCATGGATTCCTGAGAACCTATCGGCCCAGCGCTCAACCTGGGTCTGAATTCCACTATTCAAACATCGGTATAGCGCTGCTCGGGCACATTCTGGAGCTGGTTTCGGGACGCTCTTACGAGACCATGGTGGAGGAGCGCATCTGCAAGCCGCTGGGCATGAAGAGCACCCGAATAGACCCGACTTCCAGCATGTTCCGCAGGATGGCTCAGGGTTACGGCAAGCGACTCAATCCGGTGAGCATGCGGAAATTCGCCGTGGGAAAGAGCTCTGGAGGGCTCTATTCCACCGCGGACGACATGCTACGCTACGTCGCGGCGCATATGGGGCTGGTGAGTGCGGCGATCGTTCCGGCCATGGTGGACGCGAGGACCCCGCATCGACAAGTCCCCGGAAAGAAGGACGCTTTCATGGGGCTTGGGTGGCATATTCGCCGTGTTCGGGGCATGGAAATAGTCACGAAGAACGGCGGCGTGCGTGGGTTCCAGAGCTACGTCGCTTTTGTGCCGAGCGCTCAAATCGGAGTGGTCGCGTTGGCCAACGCAAGTCCTGAAGGCAGAGAGCTTGATCGCGCCGGCCGAAGAATTCTCTTTTCCATGCTTGACGCGGATGCGGGGTTTTCCGAGTGATTCCACTACCGAGACCAAAACACGCGGCCGGTGTGGTATCATTGCAGGCCAGTGAGGGAGGTGAAGACCATGGCAAAAGTAATGATCCATCCTGCTACTTACGACAATGTCCGTGAGGCTGTCGACCGGGCCTTTGAAATCTTTCCAAAGGATGTACAGGGCAAGAAGGTGCTGATAAAGCCCAATGTGCTCCGGGCTTCGCAGGCGTCAGAAGGTATTGTCACGAATCCCCACGTTCTTCGTGCGGTTGTGGAAAAGGTGGAAACGCTACGGCCCGGGTCCCTCATTGTGGGTGACAATCCCGGTCTGTTCAGTTATGGAGCGAATGAAGAGAGTTTCAGGATTGCAGGGCTGCTGGAAGCTTCCAAAGGTTACTATCTCAACATCGGTAATGATTCGCAGAAGCTTGATTTCAACCCGGATTTCATGCCGGCAGTGAGCGTCTCCAAGGCCGTGCTGGAAGCGGATGTGATCATCAGCTTGCCCAAATTCAAGACTCATGGCTTAACGGTCATGACCGGCGCGATCAAGAACTGCTACGGGTTCCTGCCTGGTGCGCAAAAAGCGAAACTACACAAGGCCGCGGGCAATCCTGAACGGTTCCACGAAGTTATTGTGGATGTGTTCCGGCTCCGGCCGCCGGATCTATTCATAGTTGACGCGGTGGTCGGGATGCAGGGCAATGGTCCTGCTTCGCCTGACTTGCGAGACATTGGTCTTGTGCTCGCGGCTGATAACGCGGTTGCCTTGGATGCAATCATTGCAACCATGATGGGTTGTGATCCCGCTCGACTGCGATTCCTTCAGAAGGCCAAGGAAATGGGTTTGGGGGATTACAGCCTCGACAAGATCGAAATCATCGGTGAATTGAAGCCATTGCCTGATTTTAAGCTCCCTCCTTTGGGCGGAGATGCGATCATCCGCAACGAAAACATACAAGCCGTCATTAATTCGCGGACGATCTTGCGACCACAGGCTGATCCTGACCTGTGTACTGCCTGCGAAACCTGCGTGGATCAGTGCGCGGTTCAAGCGCTTTCCATGGTCAATGGGCTCCCCGTGGTGGATGCAGACACCTGCATCACGTGCTTCTGCTGCCAGGAGATGTGCCCGGAAAAGGCGATAACGCTGAAGTAGGCCATTTGTCGGGTTTCTCGTGAAGGTGAAGGTGAAGGCGAAGGTGAAGGGGGTGGGTCCTTCGCTCGTCCACGAGCTTCGAACCCCATAAACAAGGCTTTGTCGCATAGCCTGAAATCCGACCCACTGGTTTCGGCACATTCAATAGAATGCTTACCGAACCTTCCGTGGCGGTAGCAGATGGGGTTACCAATCATACGGTTACCATGGCCGAAAGCTGCCCTTATGAGCGGAACCAAGTAATCACTGTTTCCGTAGGGGCGGACGGCGTCCGCCCGGTTTTGGTAATCCCACGGGGGCGCACGCCATGCGCCCCTACCAGGGGATGATATAGGACCGGCGATTCCACCGGCATAACTAAAGGATTACCCGTGGAGCCTAGATCGCGGGTCAAAGAAAGTAAAAAACCTCGTTGTTCTTGAGGGATCAAGAGGATAGAATTCGTTTTGCACACGGAATCTATCACCAACGAGGTGAAGGGATAATGGCACAAGGGCTTCTTCC
>JBMOME010000296.1:0-5025 GCA_049323095.1 Thermodesulfobacteriota bacterium | reverse complement strand
TCGGAATGCTCATTTCCGTGCCGGAGAAATGAGCATTCCGAAAACCGTGAGGATTTCTTGCCTGAGCCGTGGAGGTACCTCTCTCACAAAGAAGATTTCCCCGATCTTGCCTCTTTGAATGCGCATCAGTATCAATCATTCAGCGCCACTTATCGACACAGGTCGCGTTCCGCCAGTGGCGGCCGCACCCTTCTCATTCTGCCGTGGCAAGTGTGGGCGAGTGGAACCGTTCCGGATACCATCTTCTGAGTATCCTCGCGACAGCTTGTTTCAGGCTGTGGGTATCGCCTTCCTTTTCCACGAACGCGGCTGCACCTTCTATTCCGAGCTGCTCCGGATGTTGACCCGGCAAGGAATGCACGATCACCGGAACAGGGGCCTCAAGCGACCCAAGCAGGCGTACGATTTGACAACAGTCTCCATGCGGCAATTCCAGGTCCAGAATGAGCAGGGCCGGCGGGTCCGTGCCGTCCATCACGGTCATCACTTCCGGACAATCTTTAGCTGTCTGGGTCCTGTATCCAGCTTCCCTGAACTCACGCTGTAGGAATTCTCGCACACGCGGATTCCTGTCAGCAATTAGGATCTTCAAGGCCGCGTCCATGAGCCGCTCCTCCGTCTAATTCACCGCAACGGTGCAATCGCTGTGCCAGCAGAAAGGCGTCTTTCCACGATCCCTGATCGGCACGAAAACAGACCGGTTCACCGAGTGCGCCGGAGAAACGGTCCTCACCAATGCGTGCATCAGTGTCAGTATTTTTTACAGCGTGTAAAACCGAGGAAATGAAGCGCAAGGACTCGCGCGGGGGGCCCAAGCCGCCCGAATCAAGGGGCGGCTGGAGCATCATTTGATAAGCCGTATCGTGAACGGGTATCGGTAGCTTTCCCCGTTACTTGCCTTGACCGAAGCGACAATAATCAGGATCACGTCCGCGATTATCAGAATCCCCAGCAGCACAAAGCCGATCAAAATCACACAGAGTATCGCCGCGATAATGACGTATATGGTCATGGAGATCTGAAAATTGAGGGATTCCTTGCCCTGCTCGTCTATGAAGGGGTCATCGTTCTTCTTAAAGAGCCATACCACGAGCGGCCCGAGGATATGGCCAAACGAGATCAGTACGAGTCCCAGCAATGCGGACAAATGACACAACATTCCCCAGTTAGTAGCTTGCTTTGACGGCATGGCTCACGCTCCTTTCGACCAGTCTATGCTGGACACTGCCTCGGAATCCAAAGGCACCAGTTCACGATCTTGTCTGTTTTGGATGGTAGGATGTGGTGGGTCCTGCGCTCTGCGCGGGACGAACCGTCCCGCCAGACGCGGGATTCCAGGCTGCATCGCTTGCCCAGAACCGCTATCAGCGCCAGACCAGCCTCGTCAGCACGCTTTTTCGCCAACACCTTCCTCTTGGACCGCTGTCAAGCGGACGGCTTTGTGAACAGCGGGTCGATCATGAATATTAAGGCACATACGACAAGGACGATGACACCGGCGATGAAATGGCCCACATCCCCTGTTAAATAGGGACCTCCGGTCATGGCCAAGGCCCAGGCGGCGAACGAGATCATTCCGGCGATCATTCTCCACCACGGCCACTGTTTCAGTGAAAAGAGAAGTCGGCGCCCCGCTGCGGGATCTGAAACCCGCTTTGCCAGAGCACTTGCCGTCGCAATCACAACAATGATGGGGGTAAGAGCTACGAAGACCCAAAAGACCGGTTCTGCCAAACTACATTTCGGCACTTTCGGTTGTATCAGTGGCAAACTCGTGGCAATCGGGATGTACACAGTCATCACTTCGGTAGGAATGAACTTCACAAGCTGGCTCAAGGCGTTCTTGACTTCCTCGGGCTGCGTCGGGATCGGTTCCGCCCGAGTGAGATCCAGAGCCTTCAACTTGGGTTCTCGGGTCATATCTTTGACGATGATGTCTGCCAAAGCACTGATACTCATGATTCCCCCCTTTAGCTGTGTTACAAAGCATTCGTGCCTAAGTTATGTCCTATTCTCAACATTTCCTGATCCGGATCCATAACACGCTCATCCAAATCTGACTGGCTCACGATTTCTCGCAATTCGTTCGATTATCCAGCGCAATCCAGGGATTGGCGAAAGCCTACATTATCAGCCTCAAAAGACCTTTCCCAGATAGTAACGGGCAAGAGCCTCGTACTGCTCGTTAGCCATTTGTCGTGTCGCTTCAAATCTTTCCGCTTCGCGTCGATCTCCGCACCGATTGGCGCTTTGTTCAAGTAGTTCGAGGATCGTAATTCGGCTTTGGAGCACTTCTTCCGCGGAGTGAGCGTAGACGGGCCTAATCTTTGCGAGACGTGCAGCCTCTGAACTGAGGAAGTCTCGAGTCTTCGCCTTGAAACAGCCGTTCATGTTGTCCATACCTGAACAGATAAACAGATAGTAATTGGGCCAAGGACGGTGTTCAACCATTTTTCTGAGTTCCTGTAACAGGTCCGAACGGATAGTGCCGGTTTGAGAATATGACTGAAAAGCTTCGCTTCGGACTTTGGTTTCTTCATCCGCATAGCGCAAATGGCTGAAATCGGCCTTGGACAGCATCTCCGAGAAACGCTCAGAGTCGCTTCGGACCAGAACCATCGTGTAATCGTCCTTGTATATGCATCCCCATTTCTTGGTCCGCAGCAGGTCCGCGGCAAGGTCGAAATCGTACGGATACGTGGTCATCACCACGGTCGAGACACCATACTTGTCCAGAAGCGATAATCGTGCCGCATCTTTCCTATCGGTAACGCCCATGATCTCGAAATAATCCCGCAGAATCTGTTCCGGATAAAAGGATTGATCGCGAGTGTCCATGAAGAGCCGAATCCCCGGGACTTGGAGGAGAAGATACGAGGAGATCTGCCATCCTGGCAGCACACGGCCATTGATCCGATTTTCAGTCAAAAAGCGAGCCACAGGCTCTGAGAGCGTGTCATAGCTCATCAGGCTCCGCATCAAGGGGGTTTTTGGCCGAAGAGGATTGTCAGGAGCATAGGGCACCAACGAGACCCGATACACCACCCAGCCCAGCGCGAGAGTTATGATCAGCAGGACAGCGATTCCGAGCCGCCCAGACCAAGCAACCGCGCGCGGGCCTGATTCAGCCCCCTCACGCCGACGCGCGTGAGTTTCAACAAGGAGCTGGAGCACGATTGCCGCAACAGGTATGAACGCGAATGCGGAAAAGAGAAGAAATCTCCTGAACTTGAATGCAAGCACACAGGTGAGGAGCACCGCGATGGCTTCCATAAGCCAGTCGAATTTCATGCCGCGGACAGAATTGGCAAGTCCTGTCTGCGAGATAGCCTTTTGGAGTGTTTCCCAACCGGACTTTCGGAGCGTATCACTTCGATCCTCGGGTGCGGTGGTCTGCTCTACGGAAGGAGTTCGGCGATCGAGTCTCTTGGCGAACATGAGGAGGCCGAAGAGACAGAAAAGGATAAACAGCAGAAAAGTGAGATAAGGGTACACGCTCCCAAAGCCGAGGAACCACCTCATTTGTATCAGACTGGTCAACGGGAGCCAGTCTGCGGATACCTGGGTCACAACTTCAGTGCCGACCTGGGTGAACGGCATAGTCAGGTTGCGAATGCCGAACGGGCTGCCCACGCAGATCAGAGCAATACTCGCTGCCAGGATGGTCGACCATTCAACGGTCCTGCTTTGCGCGGGCGCGCCTGGCTGCGCCTTCTGCCTCTGAACAAGCTCCCTTACAACAACCAACAGAGTCTTGATTGCAAGCAGGCTCAGTCCCAGAATGAACGATCCGTGGGAGTTCGACCAGACAAGCATCACCGCGGGAAGGCCGTATCGCTGCCATGCAGGCTTGCTGTCGAAATCGGACAGCAGCATGACGAACAGGAGAAAATAAAAGACACCAAAATTTTCAGCTCTCAGGCGCACAAACGGTGCAGCTGCCAAGAGCCCGAACGCGAGGCATACTAGAGTCACGGGCAGCGATATTCCCAGCCGCCGGCACCTGACGAACATGATTGCCGCAGATCCCAAGAGAAGCAGAGCCTTGAGAAGCACCGGTCCCGCGTCTCCCGTGAGCTCATAGGACACATAGAAGACGGTGTGACTGAGCCAACTCTGGTCCACCCAGATCAGACCCGGAGCCGTGAAAGACCACTGATCGGGCGACGCGAGCCGTCCAGCCAGGATTTCACGTCCGGCAGCCAGTCCCAGAAACAGATCCGAGTTTTCCGCCAGGTTGAAGAACGCCATCACCAGGGCTTCTGCCACAAGCATGGCGAGAAGCAGGCGTCCCAAGAAAACGGTGGTACGGTGATGGTTAGTCTTCATAGGTTTGAGGGTGATCCCAGTGCTATTCAACAGCGCCCTGAGAACGGCTTATTCTAGGTGGTCCCTGGCGAAACCTATCGGCCAAGACGCTGTAGGGGCGCAATTCATTGCGCCCGACAAATGGGCGTGATCAATCACGCCCCTACTTACCCCGGTTTTGGTGTGCCCTTCGTGTGTCCGACCTCTCGTGGTCATTGAGCTGCGGACGTCGGCTTCAACCCGAGCGAAAGACCCGCGCCCACCAACGAAATTCCGCACGCGAGCAGGAATG
Organism: Thermodesulfobacteriota bacterium; assembly: GCA_049323095.1. GTDB lineage: Bacteria > Desulfobacterota > Desulfomonilia > Desulfomonilales > Desulfomonilaceae > VGSG01. Next base: position 425 of record JBMOME010000296.1, on the reverse strand, counting down.
ACCAGTAAAAAGACCCGGACACGTCAGCCAAGTAACCGCCGATGGCCGGTCCGATAGCCTGGCCGATCCCGAAAAAGAGCGTTATAAAGCCCAGACCTGCCGGCGCGAGACGAGGCCCCACGTAATCCCCTGCTGTCGCAGCCATAATGGTTGGTATGCTCCAGGCCGTGAGCCCAAATACCATTGAAGAGAGATAAAACCCTTCCTTGCACTGCACCAGAGCGAAGATTCCGTACGCGGACGCGAGCAGCAGATAAACCAGGGCAGCACCGCGTGCTCGGCCAAGCTTATCCGATAATCCGCCCCAGATCACGCCGCAAAAGATGCTCAACCCGCCGACCAAGGCCCAGAGGCCTCCTGCTTCAGCCGCGCTCACGCCCATCTCCTTGCATAGATAGGCCGCGAAGAAGGTCATATAGATCGGG
>JBMOME010000295.1:0-5031 GCA_049323095.1 Thermodesulfobacteriota bacterium | reverse complement strand
GCCGTAGGTAACACGACCAAGGCGGTAACCAAAGGGTATGCGATCGGTTCCGCAGCTCTTGCGGCCCTGGTGCTCTTTGCCGAGTATACAAGAGCCATTGAGGAGCTTACCGGCAAAGCCTTGATGTTTGACCTTTCCGATCCCAAGATCCTGATCGGATTGCTCATCGGCGGGATCATTCCTTACTTCTTCGCCGCGCTCTGTATGTTGGCCGTTGGTAAGGCAGCGGGCGCGATCGTTGAAGAAGTCCGGCGTCAGTTCCGTGAGATCAAGGGTCTGAAGGAAGGTCTGCCCGGCGTAAAGGCCGAATACGGCAAGTGCGTCGATCTAGTTACGGCAGCAGCCCAGAAGCAGATGGTACTCCCCTCACTGCTCCCCGTGGTGTTACCGTTAATAATCGGTTTTATTCCGGGCCTTGGTGCGCCGGCTCTGGGCGGTGTGCTCATCGGAAGCATCGTGGTGGGTCTGTTCCTGGCTATCGCGATGACAACAGGCGGTGCAACCTGGGATAACGCCAAGAAGTACATCGAAGACGGTAACCTGGGCGGCAAAGGGAGCGAAGCTCACAAGGCAGCGGTCACCGGCGATACGGTCGGCGACCCATACAAAGACACCGCAGGACCGGCCTTGAACCCGGTGATCAAAGTGGTCAACATGGTCGCTCTGCTGGTGGTGCCTTTTATCGTGAAGTAGAATCCTTGGGGCGGGCCTTGCCCGCCTCCCCAACAATATGAGCTTGTTTAAAGCCCCTGCCTTCGCATGAAAGAAGCCAGGGGCTTCTTATGTACGCTGCCCAAGAGGCTCGTAGGGGCGGGCTCTGCCGGCCATTTCCAGGCAGATTGCCGGGACAAAGAAACGATGGAGGGGCATCACGCGAGCGCGCGATGCCCCTTCATTACATCTCAATGCGGATCTCTTTCAGTCTGAGAAATCCCCTTCCGGGCCTTTGGCCGAGGCGATTGATTTTGCCTTTTCTCGTATTTTGGCTTCGGTCCATTCCGCGGGGTCTTCGATTCGGCCTACTTTTGGACCGAGATCGTACGAGCCGGCCTTCAGGATTTCCTCGATGGCCAATCCTGCGGTCTCATGGCCGTTAAGAACATTGACAATTAAGTGGTACACGAAGTCTTCAACAGCCTGTATCATGCGTTCGCGCGTTTGCGCGGACAGCCCGAGCAGCTTGTTCTCGAAAGGCCGATTCAACTTCTTGAAGTCGCCGCCTTTCCAGCCCTGTTTCTGCGCGTAAGATACCATTTCCTGCCAAATGTCTTCCGGCAAGCCCTGGTCCGGCATCTTGATGAAGTTGCCGTCTGAATCCAACTCCGCGTTCCCGAATTCGTTCACCTTGACGCCCCAGGACACCATCTGGAGCGCGGTGGCCACGTTGGCTTTCGTGGTGTGGGTCTTCCCCGCAATATTTCTGAGTTTGTCGTAATTATTCCCCGATGTTCCGTGTTGCGCGCCGGAGACTCGATACGGTTCCAGGGCCCGATGAATTTCTGAGGTGAGCTCCACCTGGATGCCGCCACCCGTGGCCTCAATTCCGTGCGTCGTGCCGTTGTTGAGAGCAATCCAGTCAGGGAAAACATTATGTGCGTTGAGGCCTTGAACAAGGAAGAGGGCTTCATGCACCGTGGAGAGCCCCTCTTTTCCTTTTATTTCGCCCACTTCGGTCTCGTATCCTGCCCACGACGGGAAATACTTGCTCAGTTCAATACTTGCGAGCAGATTTTCATCGTCGGGCAGATGAGAAGCATCAATTGCGATGGAAGTGATTCCCGCATCGAACAGGGAAGGGATCTCCACTCGCGCGGCCTGAAGATCTTTTCCACCTTTGATCCCGTAATGGTCGCCGTGGATCGCCACCGGCACGGTGATTCCAAGTTCATTACAAATGGTGTCCACGATACGAGCCATGTTCCACAAGCTCACGTCGCAGTAAGCATTGGCGCCTCCTTCAGATTTGGCAATCTCGATCAGAATCGCCGCATTGGCACGCTGGGCTGCCCTCAGAGCGCCTCTAGCCACGAAGGAGTTCCGGACACTGGCCGCGATTGCCATCGCGTGGCCCTTCCTTATCATGGCGCGATCAATAGCCTTGCCGCTCACCAGGAGCGCCTTTGAGTGAGGGAAGAGTCTTTTCACGTTGGGTGGACGGCCTATTTCCAAGGCTTTATTGAAATCGCTTGCCGAAACACTTGCTGGTAGCTGCATCTTAGCCTCCCTGAAGCGAGTGCTCACTCCGCACAGGAGCGGCGTCTCAGAGGCCGCTCTCACGGCATGTTCGCCGGCAGGAAGGCCATGCCCCCCCCGTGAACGAAAGTGAGTCCGGATGGATAGACGTTAATGAATCACAAGAATAATTGTATCGAAAGGACTTCCGTCATTCAACGGGGATGTGCGAGCGCGATAGTGGATGCTACCAGAAGGATCAAGAACTGCGGTCGGCACGTCCGGCCATCTTCTTGATGTGGCGGTCGAGCTGAGGTTCAGCTGGCGGGTAACCTACCGCTTTCAGGATCTTGATATCGTACTCTCTCTTGGGGGCTTCGGAAGGCTCTCTGGCAAGCGGGCACCGGAGCGCTCCGTAGTGCATGGGTTGGAAGACGAGCGGGTCGGTCAGTGTGTATCTGACCCCTTCAAATTCGAATTCGACCTTCTTGATCCACCAGAGCGTCCCGTTATGTATTTCGATTTTCAGGTACGGTTTTCCGTCGTCTTCTCTGTGCCTCAGATATGCCGTGGCAAAGACGCGCTTGAGATCGTCGGTCGCGAGAGCTTCGTACGGCGGGGCCATCATGGAGGTGCGTAGCATCCATGCGACCACGCCCATGGCCGCAACAAAGACGACTGCGATAATCGCAGCCACCACAGCGGTCTCATTACGCTTAATCTGCCTCGCAACAGACGATTTCATCCGGCCTCATCCTGTGTGCGGGAAACCGTCGTCATCTTGCCCGTACGGGAATCGTACCGATGGAGCACCTTACTGCCCGTAAAAAACGAATTACCCACAAACGCGGCCTTGTCCGGGCCCACGGCCCTCAGACTCAGGATCACGTTCGTTGGGACCGCGACCGAGCTCTTTTCGCCCGACGGCGTCACCAAGTATGTCTCTCCGCCGCTGCCCGCGACTTCCGCATCGAAGTACCGGTGCTCCTTGGCAAAGAACTCCTCCTGCACGCGAGCGGACTGCATAAGAACCTTTGCCGCAACTTCGCTGGACCGACGGTCCTTATACGAATCCATCATCAGGAAATATATGACAGCCAGCACCGTAACGATCAAGACCGCGCAGACCATCTCCAGCACGGTGAATCCGGCCGCAGAGTGTGCTCTTTTCACAGGAGACGACCTCCAGTCCATGGTCGGGAATAGGGAATGTCCCCAGGTTCTCCCCTCATCGAAGAAGAGAAGCTGGCGTGGTTTCGAGCCCCGTTGGGATTTTCCACCGGGGTTTGAGGGTTCTTAGTCCAGGCCGCGGGAAAAGTCAAGATGAATAAATCTGTAGATTCAAATGCTTAATGATCCTCGGAAGGTTGTTTCTGCATCTCCGGTCATAATCACCGAATTATTCATGCCTTTCCACTGTATTTCCAAATCGCCGCCCAGGAGCGAGACTGTGCAGCTCTCGCCGACGAAGCCCTTCAGTCTTGCTGCCACCGCGGTCGCGCACGCTCCGGTGCCGCACGCGAACGTCTCGCCGCTCCCGCGTTCCCACACCCGCATGATTAGGCGGTCTTGCCCCGCAACCCTGACAAACTCCGTATTCGTCCGAGCAGGAAAGAGCGCGTGGTGTTCGAGCGCAGGTCCGAAACGACGAGGAAGCGGTTCAACGTCCTCGTCCAGGATAATCACGCAGTGTGGATTCCCCATTGAGAGGATTGCCGCGGAGAAGGTTCGGCCTTCGACCTCGATCCTCTGATCGAGGATGGGGCTCCCATCGGTCTCCAGCTTGACCGGTATCTCTTGAGCCGAAAAGATGGGTTTGCCCATGTCCACGCGCACTCGTCGAATCTTTCCGTCATCCCCGGGCAGGAGCTCGACATTCTTTACGCCGGCGCGCGTCTCGACCGGCAGGAGCTTCTTATCGGTCAGCCTATTGTCATAGACGTACTTGGCAAGACAGCGGATGCCGTTGCCGCACATCTCCGCAAGGGAGCCGTCCGCATTGACATAGTCCATAAAGAAATCCGCGTTCGCGGAATCGCGCACCACGATAATGCCATCACCGCCTACGCCTGCGCGGCGGTCGCAGACTCTGCGCACCTGTTCCGGGGTAAACCGAAGCGCGCCGGCGAAGTCATGCATGACCACGAAATCGTTCATGGTCCCGTGCATCTTTTGAAACTCGACTTCCATAGCGGCAATGTAGTCCATTTTGAGCGGGTAAGCAACCTTGCGGACCTGCACAGGCCCGTGGGATAATTCGCTCAATGAAATACGTGATCCTCGTCGCACTCCTTCTTCTAGCTCTCGCGGTAGTCCAGGAGTTTGTACTGCGAGACCGCAGCTCCGAGGGCTTGAAGGGCTATGGTGCCAAGTTAAAGGACCTCGGGAGACGCCTGCACGTTATCTTCGGCGTGCTGGCTCTGTTCCTGGCTGCGTTGCTCGCGGTCAGATTGCTGCTGAAGTATTTGGAAGTTTTCTAACCCCGAGAAATAGTGCCTGTAGTAATTCCCCAAGTCCTGTCCAAATCGCTGCGGCTGCTCCCCGTCATTCCTGCGATTCCCAAGTTTACCCCGGTGAAAACCGGGGCAGGAATCCAGTCTTGGGGGCCTGGTACAAGGTTTTCCATTATACGCGTGCTGAACCCCTGGATTCCCGCGTACGCGGGAATGACGAATAAGGGCTTACCGGCAATGTCCTGTCGGAAAAATCTTTTGTGGAAATGGAACCGGCTATAAAGCTCAGCGGTGGCCTTCCAGAATCTTAGTTAATTCCACGGTATCGAGCCATTCGTCGGTGTCCTGCCCGCACCGTGGGCACCTTTTGTCTCCCTCGGAAATGCTAAACCCACAATAGGGGCAC
>JBMOME010000294.1:0-41940 GCA_049323095.1 Thermodesulfobacteriota bacterium | reverse complement strand
TCAAAAGCCACTTACGTCTTACAACCGCTTGTTCTACTTCAAGTAGCCGAACTCGGCGAGTTTTTTGGCGTCGCGAGTCCAATGGGGTGAGACCTTGACGAAGAGCTCTAATCTGACCGGTTGGCCGAGAAACGCTTCGATCTTAAGTCGCGCCGCGGTGCCGATCTTTTTGATCATCTGCCCACCTTTTCCGATGAGGATCTTTTTCTGACTATCCCGTTCCGCATGGATATCCGCCTGAATGAGAACTGAAGTGGGTCGCTCTTTGAAGGCTTCCACTACGACCGCGGTTTTGTACGGGATTTCTTCGCCGGTCATCTTTGTCACCATTTCCCTTATGATCTCAGCCACAAAGAATCGGACCGGCATGTCGCTGATGTCGTCCTCGGGGAAAAGCGGCGGGCTCACTGGAAGCATTTTGACGAGCACTTTCACCAGTTCGTCAACGCCTGAGCCCGTGAAAGCGCTGATGGGCACTATTTCTTGGAAGCTAAACGCCTTGGAAAAGGCCTCGATCACAGGAAGCAGCAACTGCGGCTGGACCGTGTCTATTTTGTTGATGGCCAGGACCGCGGGCAAACCGGCTGACCCGAGGATATCGATCAGCAAGAGGTCTTCTTCCGGGATCTTTTCCGACGGCGTGGTGATCATCAGGGCCACATCGGCTTCTTCCAGGCTCTTAACCGCGGTGCTCACCATAGCTTGATTGAGTGGAGTATTCGCGGCATGAACCCCCGGCGTGTCGAGCAATATCATCTGGCAGTGGGGTGTTTGGTGAATTGCGGTGATCCGATTGCGTGTGGTTTGGGCTTTTGGTGTGACTATACTGAGCTCTTGACCAAGGATCCGATTCACCAGGGTTGACTTGCCAACGTTAGGTCGGCCCGCGACCGCAACGAACCCGCTCCTGAAATCCGACTCGTGCTGGGCCGCCATTGTCCTGGTTTCTCCTTGACCGCTTGGAATGAGTCGTCTAGTATGAATTTAATTCATTTTCAGGAGAGATGCCCGAGCGGCTGAAGGGGCGCGACTGGAAATCGCGTGAATGCCCACAAAGGTGTTCCGAGGGTTCGAATCCCTCTCTCTCCGCCAGAAACGACACGCCTGTCAGGTCGGCGCTGAGCCGGCCCCCTTATTTCGGCCCATTTCTTAGCCTGAAAACAGAACCGAGGCAAACATCTGTTGGTGCTCGAAGTCTGCCTCGGTTTGGGCCTAATCCGTCGTATTCTACGCGAAAAGCTCAATCAGCCGGCATAATCAGGGCCGACGTTCTCTGTGGGGTCACCGCCAATCATTGGTATTGTAGTTTGGCAGGTTGAATGTGCGGCCCGTGCCGTAGTCCCATTCGTACGGAACCGGAAAGAACGGGTACGACACGCCCGTGACCTGTGTCATGAATCTGTCCCATCGGTACAGTTCCACAGCAGGTACGTTTTCTTTCTGAGTTTCGAAGAAGCGCGTGGCCGAGTACCACATACTGTGGAATCCGGGTGGATAATTGCGAACAAAGCGACGATTATAATCGCGGGCCCACGTGTCCGGAATAGCGCACAACGCGAATATGCTCAAGCAGCAAACAGCCGTGAGAATGGAGCGAATGGACATTGTACCTCCGCGGAGGGAGTATGCGGCCTCCACCAGAGATAATACCAGAAACTAAGACATTCTGTCAAGATGAGTAGAAATTGTCATGCATCAATTGAATAAGGGCTACCGGTTCGGAGGGACATCGATGAGGCCCTTCTCCCGTAATGCGCTGAACACCTTGTCATGGACTTGATCCCCGGGTCCTTCAGCGGACACCGGACATATCAGAGGATCGTCAAGTGACCGGTATATTCGGTCCACTGCCCGAAGGTAGTCCTCGGCTTCAAAGAGGGAATACCCCTCGGTCCTTTCCGCTTCAATACGAGACAATGCTGCCTCTACTGGTACCAACAGCAGAAAGATCAGGTCCGGCTGGACAAGAAAACCGCTGTTTAGGCCGAGGATTTCTTGAACGGCCACTCCCCTGGCTCCTTGGTACGCGACGGAGGAATAAAAATACCGATCTGATATGACCGTGATCCCTTGTCGAAGCGCGGGAACAATGACCTGTTCAACGTGGTAAGCGCGATCTTGGGCAAAGAGCCGGGCTTCTTCTTCCGGCCCCGGCCGCGTAGAGGCAGACCGAATCAGACGTCCCACAGGACCTTCCGACGGCTCGGCAGTGCGGAGCACCGGAAGACCAAGGGCCTCCAGACGGTCCGCGAGAAGCCGCACTTGCGTGGTCTTGCCTGATCCGTCTATTCCTTCAAAAACAAGGAATAGCCCGCCTCGGGTAATGCCCATTGAGTTGCGACCTTGCCATGTTTCGATGCGCGGATTCATCTCGAACTGCTAGGATAGCGCTACGAAGAGTCACAGGATCGAACTCGTCACTGCTGTTCGTCCCCTGATCTCGCAGGTTTGGACATGACGATTTCATTCCTGACCCACACTGCTTCGCTGTATCGCTGGATGCATTTCTGCCTTTCCTGCTCGTAGGTCTCCTTAGTGAAGAGAAGCTCGTCCGGTTTGACTCGATCCCATTTCACTGCCAGGTCTCTCAATTCTTTTTCCATTTGCGCCTTGAATCGCTCCGCGGGCCTGAATTCCACGTGGTAAATAGCGAAACCGGACTTCTCTCGGCAGACATAATAGATCCGGCCGCTGTCGGTGATTTTGATGGTTGCGAGCTTTCCGGAGGACGGAACCCTTGTGTACACACTTTCATAGCGTATGGCCTTTGCTTCCCGAAGCGCATATTCCGGGGTCGGGAACTCTTGAGCTGTCACCGGCCCCGGTGCCCACGTACAAATGCCCACCAATCCGATCATTCCTGCAATCAACGCTCTCATCTGGTCTGCTTCCTTGTCTTTTGCCCCTTGTCGTCCGAGAACCGGAACCGCGGACAGTTTCGGTTCGTCCCAGGGCGCGAGGCATACCTAATGCTTGCTGGAATCTCAAGCTTTTTTCTGCGCAGAGCGAACTTTGCGCCGGCGTACTGAAGCTTGGCTGATGTTGCGGCGTTTCCGTAAAAACGCAAATCTGACGCTTACCACATGAGCGACTAATCAAAAGGCTCTCAACTGGTATCAACAACGCGGTAAAGAGTCCGATGGACAGAGAGGATCGCCTCTCTCGCCCGTAAGAACAAGGCAATGAAGAACAGAAAGAAAATCGCCCTCGTGGCTCATGACAACAAGAAGAGTGATCTGCTCGAATGGGCGGAATTCAATCGAGACACGCTGCTTCATCATGAGCTTTATGCCACGGGCACGACCGGAAAGCTGCTCGAAAGCCGCCTGGGCCTCGAAATCAACAAACTGCAGAGCGGTCCGCTCGGCGGAGACCAACAGATTGGAGCCAAGATCGCAGGAGGAGAAATCGACTTTGTCATCTTTTTCTGGGATCCCCTGGAGCCTCAACCACACGATCCCGACGTCAAGGCCCTCTTAAGAATTGCCGTGGTATGGAACGTTCCTGTTGCATGCAATCGGGCTTCCGCAGATTTCATGATTTCTTCGCCGCTCATGATGTCTGCATACCACCGGATTCTCCCCGATTACGAGGACTACCGAGGACGGCTGGGCCCCAAAGCTTCCGATCGCAAATGACCGCCTGCGGTCGAGGCTTTGTACGCTGAGCAGAGATTGCACATGCTCTGAGCATTCAATCGGCAAAATACCATATTCTAACGTGGCCAAAATGCTCTATGAACAACGAGGTGATTTCCTGAAATCATACATCACGTCTTGTTATTTCGATAGAAACAAGGAGGCTCTCAAATGGGTGTGCTGCCGGTGCCTGAAGAAGTAAGAAATATGCATGAGAAAATCGACCGGATCGTCGAAACATTGCACAGTCAAAGCCGATTATTGGAGATGATGGCTGAGAGGATCCGAACGCTGAAATCGGACGACCAGAAGATCGCAGAGATGGGACGAGAACTCACTGAGATCCGGAGTACTCTGACCGTCATAAAAGACTGTGTGCGGTTTGACAGAGTTGCTTGAGCGCTTATCGCAGCTTCTCTAAACAACTCCCGGGGCGCTGTCGAGGATTCATGGGGTGCGGAACAAATGGGCGCTCAACGGCTCGGGGTCTGCCATTGCCCCGGATAATCCCTTTGCCGAACCCAGCAACGAATTGCCCGTATGCCGAACGTCTAGCCGTCCGAAATCACATCTCGCCGAAAATTCTCGTGATCCTAATGCGGCGCTAACCGTCCCGCGCAAAAAAGCCCGGAACAAAGCCACCGACGGTACGGGGAGGTTATCGCCCTTGCTCAGCCCGCTTTCTCGAGACACCAATTCAACGAACATGAGTGGCAGCGACTTCGCGGAACATGTGCGCGAAGTCCTCGGCATTCCGAATATTCGATCCTCGGGGTTCGTCGAGGGTCTCCCTTTCTCTGTGGATGATGTGACGGTCGGGTCCGAAACCGAGCTTCAGGCGGCAGTTGCGGGAAGCCGCGAAACGGTGGACCTACCCCTCACTATCCGGGAGTCCAACTACTTCTCGAACATCGTCAGGAGAGTCGAAACGGGCGAAACTCCACGCCATTCTGTCACCGCGCTCGAACAATTCCTTGATTCCAACAGAGAAAACATCTGGGAAAACAGTTGGGTGCGTTTTCCCATTGACAGATTGAGCAGCCTGGCCAGACAGGTGCTTGAAGAAGACCTGCTGGCGGACAAGAAACAGCCCCAAGCAGGAATGCGAAAGGATGCCGGCAAATTCGTTTGTGCGACTCAGGGTGATGCTTGGATTCGAGTCCCTATCAGCTATCTTCTCAAACTCTCGCTTGCTGAAGTAATCGCTTCCCAGCCGGATCTGCCATCCGAGATAAGAGGGATCGCCCTGCGGCTCATGCATCACTTCCTCAGCGATAATACTTCTCCGGAGACCGTTTCCTTTTACGTGGTCCCGCTGCGAACGGAGAACGGCTCCGGAAGAGCAGTGGCAAAAGAGACGGCCAAGCGATACCTGCTCAGCCAGTTGCTCGTAATGTACGCCAATCGTAAATTCGACCTGCACGCGAACGGTCAACAGGCCTTGCTTTATTTCTCGCCACACCCTCCGGTCAGGCAGCGAGCACTCAACGGGTGCATCTCCGATTCCTTTTACCGTGAGCTCTTTATGAGTCCCTGCCTTTCAGGATGGGACAACGGTGAGGAAAAGCACGCGTACATGCACCTATGTCATCAGGTGCTCAGCCGAAGCCAGCTCAACGCTGTGGCCAAGCTGCGGGATGCGGGTATTTTGGGGACTAACCTCGTGGTCTTGCCGAGTGTGTCAAACATCAGCCTCGCAAACAACGGCACCCACATAAGTTTAGGCAGCCTCAAGCTTACTCGGTGTCTGGAAAGCGGCAACCCAAGCTTTACCGGCGCAGACGAGAAGTATCTCGGGGACCTGGTGATCAAAATTGTCGAACATTTCTTGCCGCTCTTCGTGGGAAACTACAGCGCAGCGCCGTACAGGCTGGATTTCTGCGATTTTCATCCTGAACGGGTGCTTGGCTTCCTTCCCCATGAGCTCGATTACACTCACCTTAGGATGATCTGGCGCAGATGGAAAAAGAAGGCCAGCCTGAGCTTGTTCGGAAAGCCGATCACGCCGTTCGGGCTTGAGTGGCTCGACCGGTCCCTCGCCGCAGTGTTTCGCATGAGAGGCGACTTTGTGGCGGATTTTCGCCTGATCGATTACCCCGTCGCCATGATGAGCACGGAGCGCAATCCCGGCCTGGACGGTTCGGTCGGCAGCGAGGAGCGCCTCAAGAAGGATTTGTCCGATCTCGGGGTGTTCGATTCCAAGATGTCGCTGTATCTGCTTTATCGGCTCCGAGCATTTGCCAAAGTTGGATTCTCGGGCTTTGAAGGGCGTCACTATAGCCTTTTCCACAGTATCGAAGATGACATGACCCACGTGGTCGGCCTCCAACAACTTGTCACAGCGCTGGCCTTCAAATACGTGCTTCAAGGGAAGTGGACACACAGCCACATTCCGGACGATCCTCATTCGGAAAGCGAACGAAGGCAGATCTTCTTCGGTGCGGCCATCGGTGTGCCGACATTCTATGTTCGTGAAAATACGGGGAATCTCTTCCTACAAGATCTTCTCCGGCGGACGAGGCACGTGCGTTATAGTCGCCGGTATCGCGGCTATTTGAGGGCCTATAACAGGCAGTTCTGCATGACTCTCGCCGACGTGCTCTCTCAAGATGCCGCAGATTTAATCGAAGCGCTCGGGCTCGAAGCGACAATGGAGGATTTGAAGGCAAGACTTCGCGAACCTGGGGAGCGGAGTGTCGCGGGCTCACTTACCGAATCCATACTCCACCAGCTCGGAACGACTGCTCCGCTGAAGGTGAGTGCTCGTGAATTCAATGTGGCTGCCGAGACGTACTACCGCACGGTCCTTCGGCTCAAGCATATGGACGAGGCCCTGCGCCTCCTCACCGAAGATGTTCGGGACATGGAGAGCGCTTGGGGCCACGTGGATCCGGCCTTCCGAGAGGCTCTCCGACGGGGATTTCCGGATTCGAGCTTCCACCGTTTTCTGCTCAGTCTCAGGTCTCAGGTGATGTCTGACAACATCGGCTCGACAGATCTGGAACGGCTCATTCGGGTCATCCTGCTGAGCATCCAACACGACATGGTTCGCGCCAAAAGATTTCTAGGAGTGACAAACAGCTTTGATAACCATTCAACACCAGTACGTGGAGCGAGACACAGGCAAGATTTGCACGGAGCAGCTAGTATGGGACCGGGCGATTCGCCTGCTTTACTCGGAGGCTCGAGAGAAGGCGCCCCTCTTGTTCCGAGTCGTTACGGGAGCACGTTTATCGAGCCTGCTGGGCTTCATGAATTTTGACATGCCCTTGCTTCATGGAAAAGCAAGGCTCCTTAGGCAATACGGTACAAACCTCGCTGAATGCGTTGATCCTCCACGAATGTTGAACACGGCTCGCAAACTCTTCGAACGAAAGATTCGCTACTGGGAATTCAGACCTACGCCGAGCGATCTGGGTGCTGTGGTCTCGCCCGCGGACGCAAAGGTGATCATAGGGTCTCTGGCTGGGAATTCTTCACTTTTCATCAAGAACAAGTTCTTCGACCTGGAAGAACTCCTTAGCATTTGGTCGAATCGCTGGACGAACGCATTTGTGGATGGGGATTTTGCTATCTTCCGACTTACCCCCGAAAAGTACCACTACAATCATACCCCCGTGGCCGGAAAGGTCGTAGATTTCTATGCCATAACAGGGGCTTACAATTCCTGCAATCCGGCGGCAGTGATCTCGTTGGCTGCGCCGTATTCGAAGAACAAGAGAATGGTCACCATTATTGACTCCGATGTCCCCGGAGGAACGCGAGTTGGGCTGGTGGCCATGATAGAAGTGGTCGCTCTGATGATTGGGGACGTAGAGCAGCGCTACAGCGAAGTTCGATACGAAGACCCTCGGTCCCTCAAGGTGGGCATGTTTCTTCACAAAGGGTGTCCGAAAAGCCTATTCCGCCCGGGCAGCAGCACTGTCGTGCTCCTCTTTGAAAAAGGGAGAGTCCATTTTGCCGACGACCTGATTCGAAACGTGAACCGAGCTGATGTTCGGAGCCGCTTCTCCGCTGGATTCGGGAGACCTCTCGTGGAAACCGAGTTGAACGTCCGATCCTTGATAGCTAAGCGGTCCGATGACTTGGGTTCACCTGTGGGAGATCGGTCCCCTGTTCCATCCTGTCCAAGCTTACGCAACCCACTGCTTTGCGTCGCAGAAAATGAGGGAGAGCTCTAGGCATGTGGAGTGATGTATTCATTCTCGGACTGGCTTTTTTTCTGGCGGCATTTCTCAGATGGGCTTTCAGGACCTTGCCGAACGAAGGGTGGCAGATGCTCGCCGCGATTCCGGTTCTCAAACAGGACCCGGACACTTGGTATGGGATCAATTTCACGTACTACGGAGTGCTGGTGGCCGCGTCTTGTGTCTTTTCTACCGCGTTAGCTTTGGTGCTCATGGGTAGTATCGGCGTTCCCGGCCTGGTCTGCTTGCTCATCGTTGCCACCATTCTCGGCCTCTGCATGCCCGCGGCCCGCATCGTGGCTGGATATGTGGAAAGGAGAAAGCACACGCTTACCATTGCGGGACCGTCGTTCGTGGGCATTGTCACGGCTCCCGCAGTTGTGTGGCTCGCGGATCAGGTGTTCGCGCCCTGCATAGGAACCGGAATACCCTTGTTTCCTGTTCTTGCCGCGCTCTCCGTAGCTTATGCCATGGGAGAGGGGTTGGGCAGACTCGCTTGCATCAGTTTCGGCTGTTGTTACGGAAGACCTTTGGCGGACTGTCATCCTTTGCTTCAGCGTGCGTTCGCCCGGTACGGATTTATTTTTTCAGGCAAAACCAAGAAGATCGCATACGAAAGCGGCCTTGAAGGCGAGCCGGTCATACCGATCCAAGCAATAACTTCAATCGTGTTTGTTACGGTAGCCGTCTTGGGGATGCTTCTCTACTTCAAAGGCTGGTATGCCGAGACTCTGATTGTGTCAATAACCGTTACCCAGTTGTGGAGAATTATTTCTGAGATCTTAAGGTCGGATTACCGAGGCGAAAGCAGGTGGTCGGTATATCAAGGCTTGGCGTTCTTGGCGGTACTCTACTGCGTGGTCATATATTTCGTATTGCCGCCAGGCTCTGACGTGTCTGCGGACTTGGTCAAGGGTCTCGAAACATTATGGAATCCTGCGGTCATACTCCTGTTACTCGCTGTGTTTGCGGCCACGTTTCTCTGGACCGGATGGAGCACAGTCACAGCGTCCACCATTGCCTTTCATGTCCGGCGACCAAGCCCCTGACCAATCTTGCTATGCTGGTTGGAAGCGCTGATCTTGTTAATGCGTTCTCGTTTTCAGCGCTCCGTTTCTATTTCCCTGTTTGCCTCACCGCGTATCAATGAAGCTATTCGATTGCTCTCTCTATAACTTCGGTAAGCTGCATGAAATCGACTTGCATTTCCTTTTCCGGATCTCTGGGCTCCCCGGATGCGTACGAAACTCCAAAGCGGTGACTTATAGTTATTCCTTCGACCGTGCAGTAGTTCCAGAGCGATTGCTTGATCATGCTGCCGATAAGAAACGCGCCGACTCCCGCGGCCCATTTGAAGTGGGGCCCGTCACCGCCGCTATCTCCCATCACGATGAGGCGAGCGGGAGGAATGCCGAAACTTACCAGCATATGTTGGGAGCACCTCGCTTTATGTTCGATTTCAAGCACTTGGCAAGGATAGCGCTCCGGATCCGACCCGCTGTTGAACTGCACGAGCGGGTTGCACGCGACCAGTGGGACGTCAGGTATAAGGCCTTTGGCAAGCGCCCGCTGGAAATATCCCTGCGTGCCTGTGGTATTGAGCATGAACAGGATGTCACGGCTTGCACACCATTCGATCAGCTCAGGGACGCCTCGGTACGTACAGAAGTGCCGGTCGAGATACTCGTCCATCTGTGTCACGGTTAAGGGCGCGGGCAGCAGCGCTTTGATTCGCTGAGTAGCTTCGGTCAGCGAGATCCTATTGCCTGTGTACTGCCGAAAGATCAGAGACAGCTCCGATTCGAGCTCGGGATAGGCGAACGCAAGAGGATCAAAAGGACCGTTCGGGGAGAGGCATTCGCTCCAATCCGAAGAAACTGCTGCTTTGTATCTTTCTTGCCGCGCATTCATATCGCTCAATCCACGCATTGATAAGTTGGGAGCTTCTGATACCAGTTCGCGGAACGACGTGCAAGCTGCATGTGCACGAAGAAAGATCGCCGCAATCACACCATAGATAAAACTGCCCCTCTGCAAGCCAAGAGTTTCAGATCGTTCAGTTTTCCGATTGAGTTCCGTAAGGATTTCTTATAAAAGGGGAAAAAAGACAAGCCTTGTCGGAGATTAGCCATGGCGCTGTTCAAAGATCGGGTCGATCCTAATGTGCTCGTGGAGCGCGCCAAAGCCGGCGCTCTCAAGAGCGAGATCGAGAAAGACTACAAGATCTCTGATGAAGAGCTGGCCATGATCCTACTCCCCCTGTACCGCAAAGGGGAGTTGACAAAGGATCAATTCAACGATTTCTTTCGAGGGCTCCCGATTAAGCCGGCCCCGGAGTCCGCGGCACAGGCAACGGAAGGGCCGTCCATTGGAGATACCGTACCGGAGATGGCAGTGGCGGAGGAGCCGGAAGTAGAAGCAGAAATAGTGGCTGAAGAGCCTGAGCCCGAGTCTGAGCTGGCGCCCGAACCAGCCCTTGCGAGTCCACCGGAAGTAGAAGAGGAAGTACCCGCGGAGCTGGAGCCTGCTGCTCAAGCACCCGAGCCTCCCGCAGAAAAGCCTCAGGAGGAACCCCCTGAACCCGCGTCTCGCATGGACTTTCGTACGCTTGAGAACATCCTGAAGCGAATATGGAAAAGGCTCGACGTAATCGACCGACGATTGGGAGAAATCGAAAAGAAGCTCCCTGAATAGTAAAGAGATTTTGTTGCCTCAAGAAACCGACGAGAAGCCTCTTCTTGAGCCTCTCCGTCTCCGTTTGCTGTACCAAATTTAACGGTTTTCCCATGCATTACTAAACACCCCGAGGTACCCGCTCACTTATGCCCGCAAAGGCCGATCAAGGGCGCACGCGCAGGAGGCTGTCTCAGAACCACGATCCCAATCGAGATCGTGCCAAGATTACTGAACCGGGCCCCAACTGGGTGGCCTCGACGTCATACGTCGAGGTCGCGTAGCGACAGGAGGTTTATTCGGGCGGATATGCGAGTGTTGGCATTGCTACTCGACAAGTTAGCAGGAGAATAAACCTCCTGTGCCTTCGGCACCGGGACGTATAACGTCCCGGCCACCTGCGCATCGTAGCATGATGTTTGAAGTGCCACGACTTTTGAGACAGCCTCGCAGGTGCGCCTTTCCGGCAAATGGCGAACTGCCATGACGTTCCACTCCCAATCTCACATCAAGGTACTTCAATGGGATCTGGTGCCACGGATGTGCCGAAGGCTCATCCGTGCAGGAACTGGGCGGACGGTATCGGGTCTCCGTCCTGAAGAGGCTTCTGTTCGCCCTCGGGCAATAGACAAGCCCAGATGAATCCCGCGGGGCGGAATGTCCCGCGTCTCGCGGGATGGCACCAGATTGTCATCAGTCCCCGCATAACCGGCACGCGCCTTCGCACACAGGCAGGACTGACGCCGCTCAGCGGTCATGGAAGTGTACAGGAATTTCAGCAATCACCATACATCGTGGACACACCAGCCTGTTTCCGCTATCCTCGGACTGCTCATTGACGAAAGGAGAGGACCATGAGGCTCGCACGCGTACAAGGCTCCCTCACTCAAGTCGTTTTTGCCGTAGTGATCATGGCCGCGTGGATCGGGATGGCACAAGCTCAAGAGCTCAAGATCGCAAAGGTCGACCTGGAGCAGGTTTACCGAGGGTCTGCCAAAATACGAACCGCCCTCACGGCCCTGCAGAAAGTTGAGGTGGACGGTAAAGCAAAGCTCCTCGGCCTCACCTCCGAGATCAAGGTCCTTGAAGATCGACTGAAGAGCGAGGAGAAAAAGCTAGCGGCTGAAGAGAAGAAGAAGCTGGAAGAAGCTTTGATTTCCAAGCGAGAAGAGTACCAGACCGAGAGAGAAACTCTCGAAGTCACGCTGCAATTTCGCAGGAAGAACGAACGAAACCGATTCACAAAAGAGATTGATGAAGTTGTGAAAAACCTTGCGGAAAAAGAAGGGTTCACCATGGTGCTCAAGGATCAAATGTTTCTCTATTCCAAGGGCGTGCGAGACCTTACTCCGGATGTGATCAAGGCCTTGGACGCCAAGCCCGAGCCTACCGAAGAACCGAAACAACCAGAGAAAAAATAGAGATTGGATCAGGGCTCAATGTGTCTGAGCCTCTCAACGGCGAGCCGCCGGCACGCGGCAGGTCGCTCATAGAAGCCTCACAATGTCTGAAACCTACGATATGGCTGTTATTGGTGGCGGCCCAGGAGGGTACGTGGCCGCGATCCGCGCGCGTCAATTGGGGCTCAGTGTGGTGCTCGCGGAAAAGGAACGGGTTGGCGGCGTTTGCCTGAACCATGGGTGCATTCCCACAAAAGCGCTCTTATCCGATGTGGAAGGCTTTCAGTGGGTCAAGCGTGCGGCAAAAGATCTAATCTTGGACCGCGTGCCGAGCATCGACTTCGGCCGCATGATGAGCCGCAAGAACACGGTCGTGGACAAGCTCGTTACCAGCCTTGAAAAGCAGATCTCCGCGCTTGGCGTCCGCACTGTGCAAACGCTCGCCAGAGTCGCGGAACCGGGTGTAGTGCTCACGGAAAATGGGGAGACTCTTCACGCGAAAAACATCGTTATTGCAACCGGTTCTCGTTCCACGAGACCTCCGATTTCGGGGGTTAACTTGCAAGGAGTGCTCACCACTCGTCAAATGCTCGCGCTGGAGAAGCCTCCGGAAAGGCTCGTTATTGTAGGCGGCGGAATCATCGGCCAGGAATTTGCCGCGCTGTTCGCGGGCATCGACACCAAGGTCACGGTCTTGGAGCTTCTGGACCGGATACTCCTGGGGGTCGACGGCGAGCTCGCGCGGAAATACGCTTCAATGGTGCAACCACTGGGTGTGCGGAACGAGACCGGGGTCCGGGTGCAGGCCATTGAAACAAATCAGAGCGGGCTCCGGGTGGTTTACGAAAAGGGCTCTCAGGAAAAGACCGCAGAAGCAGACGTAGTGCTTCTAGCTACAGGGAGGCGCCCTTTCTCTGAGGGATCGGGGATGGAGGAACTGGGCGCCGATATGGTGAATGGCGCCCTCCAGGTGGATCGTTACCTGCGCACCTCTTTGGAAAACGTGTACGCGATCGGAGATGTCCTGGGAAAGAAGATGCTTGCACATGTGGCATCATATCAAGGAGAGGTGGCCGCGGAAAACATCGCTGGGTTGGAGCGACCTTCAAAAGACGAGCTTGTGCCTTGCTGCGTCTTCACGTTGCCTCAAATCGCGTGGGTAGGGCCCACTGAACAAGAAGCATCCGCGGCAGGTCTTCCCTTCCGAACCAGCACATTTCCGCTCTCTGCCAGCGGCAAGGCAATGGCTATGGGTGAATCGCTCGGGTGGGTGAAGCTCATTGAGCACGCGGAGACCAAGAAATTGATTTCCGCGCACCTGATGGGTCCTCATGTCTCGGAGCTCATCGGTGAGCTGACCCTGGCAATCCACGCGGGCATGTCCGCGTCCGACATTGTGGAAACCATACATGCGCATCCGACGCTGTCGGAAGCGGTAAGGGAAGCCGCATTGGGTTTGCAGGACGGACCGATCCACGCGGCTGCTAGGACCAAATCATTCCCGGTCTCGCAATAATTCCTAACCTAGCGCATCGAGCCCTTGGTAGAGCCTATTTCCCATGACCGATTTTCGTCTCCTCGACACAGGACATCTAACTGCGGCCGAAAATATGGCCTTGGACCAGATTATTCTCGAAGAGGTCGCCGCGAAAAAGAGCCCGCCAACCGTCCGTTTCTTGCAGTTTTCGCCGCCCGCAGCTTTGGTTGGCTACCACCAGGACGTGGACCTGGAAATCCGCGCAGATTACTGCCGAATCTGCGGCATCGACGTTAACCGCAGAATTACCGGTGGGGGCGCGATATTCTTCCAGGAATCCGCGCTTGGGTGGGAACTCTTCGGAGTTCAAGGCGAGGCGCCTTTTCGTGATTCCTTCGAGGCAATACTTTATAGGATCTGTTCCGTGGCGGCCGCGGGCCTGTCACGTCTTGGTATCAACGCTCGATTTCGACCTCGCAATGATATCGAAGTAAATGGGCGAAAGATCTCTGGAACCGGCGGCGTTACCATTTCCGGTGGGTTCATGTTCCAGGGCACCGTGCTGGTAGCGAACGAAGTCGAGCAGTTCCTTAAAGCGCTCCGGGTGCCTGTGGAAAAGCTGAAGAAGCGGGAAATCGAGTCGCTTATGGAGCGGATCTGTTTCCTCTCGGATCTTCTTCATCCAATACCGAGCGTACTGGAGCTCAAAGACGCACTGGTGGCTGAGTTTGCATCCGGTCTGGGTATTCAGGTAAATTCCGGATCTCTGACCGCACGGGAGAAGCGTCGGCTGGGTGAAGAGTGCGGCTTTTACAAAAGCCCTGCGTGGATCAGGGCCCGGTCCAGACCCGAGCATGAAGGAGAGCCGACCCGCTCCATCACCCAAACCGACGCGGGAACCATGCGGATACACCTCTGGGCAT
Source organism: Thermodesulfobacteriota bacterium (assembly GCA_049323095.1). Taxonomy (GTDB): domain Bacteria; phylum Desulfobacterota; class Desulfomonilia; order Desulfomonilales; family Desulfomonilaceae; genus VGSG01. The sequence continues at coordinate 27,642 of JBMOME010000294.1, read as the reverse complement.
CTCCTGGAGGTAAGAGGGTCCGCCAGGCCCTTATAGCCGGGGATTTCTTCACCGCTCCCTCGCGGCTGGTTCACGACCTGGAAGCTTCCCTGGTGGGCCAACCATTCCAAAAGGAAGCGCTGGAGCAGGCTGTGCTTTCCTTTCTTTCATCTACTGACGGGCAATTCCTGGGCATCGAGCATGAACAGGTGAGCCGAGCTGTAGGAATGGCCGCTGAACGGAAAATGCTCGCTAAAGACAACTTCACGCTTAGCGAAGCAAACGAGCTCTTCCTCATAAATGTGAACCCGCAGGAACTTGGGGCTCACAGACCGCGCTGGCTGCTGCTGCCATACTGCTCCAAGAGCCTTGACTGCGAATTTCGACACGTGCCGGGCTGCGATGAATGCGGCCAATGCGAAATCGGCGACTGTTGCAGGCTGGCTCGGTCGCTTCAAATCGAGCCGATCACTGTGCAGAGCTTCGAGCACCTTATGGAGGTTCTGCGCTCCGAATGCGAACATCAAGACGGGCTGTATGTAGGCTCGTGCTGTGAAGCCTTCTATGCCAAGCACCAGCAGGAGATGGAGCAGGTTCAAGCAAAAGGGCTCCTGGTGAACCTGGATTCGACCACCTGTTACGATCTGGGCAAAGGGATGCAAGCTTATCAGGGTCACTTTGACAACAAAACCACCCTCAACGTGGGACTGATCGAAAAGACCCTCAGGCACCTTCATGCTCTTGCAAGATGATTGGGACGTACTCGTTGTGGGCGCAGGCCCGGCAGGTTCCCGTGCTGCGACCGCCTCGGCAGCCGCGGGCGCTCGGACGCTGCTGATCGATGCCAAGATCCGAATCGGCGAGCAGCCCCATTGCGGTGAATTTGTCCCACAGCAGCTTTTCATCGAATGCGGCCTGGACCGGGTTTCCATAATTCAACCTGTGGAAGATATGGAAACCCTGGTCGTGGACCTAAATTCGCCAGAAGACGAGCTGCTGCGCCCCGGAAGTGTGCAGGGGTCTCCCGGCTTCCTCATTGATCGGGTGCGCTTCGATCGGCAATTGGCCCGGGAAGCAGCGGCCGCCGGCGCCGTAGTCCTGTCAGGAGCACGGCTAAAGGGCAGAAAGAATGACGACTGGATTATCGGGATTGACGGCCAAGAAATTCAGATCCAAGCTCGCTTTGTCGTCGCGGCAGACGGTGCAGTCTCGACGGTCGCTTCTGTCTTCGGTATGAACCAACCAGTGTATATCAGAGGTGTCCAGGTCGAAGCCCCGCTGGTAAAGCCTCTGAATAAGACGATGGTCTTTCTTTCCTGCGATCTCAAAGGAGGATACGGCTGGCTCTTCCCTAAAGGAAACGTTGCGAATGTGGGACTCGGGGTAGCCTCCGACCCGGACCTGAGCCCAAGGAAGCTGCTGGAGCAGTTGGTCCAAATGCTGGTGTCACGAGGGCTGATCAGGCCGGGAAGGCTCAGCCAAACCGCAGGATTGATCCCCGTATCAGGCATGAGACCGACGCTGGTACTGGATAATGTGGTCTTCTGCGGCGACGCGGCCGGGCTCACGCATCCGATCACGGGAGCGGGCATTCCGCAGGCGGTTTTGTCGGGCGACCTTGCGGGCAGGGCAATCGCGGCCGCGCTGAAAACCGGCGATCTGGCGCAGTTGAAGAATTATGAAGACGAGGTGAGGGGCCGATACAGCGGCGTCCTGGCCCACGCGCGGGCCAAGAGAGAGCTTATGATGGCTGGTTGGCACGAAGCTGATTTCGAAGCGAAGAGCAGGCATTGGTGGATCGGATTCAGGGAATATCGGCAACGCGTACGATGAAACGGGACTCTAGCATAGCAAATCGTAAGGTAAGGGTGCCGACGGAGTCGGACTCTTTGCCTGCACTCCTGGAGCAGGCCTGGAACATCTCCCGCGCGGCGCATGGATGGCTACTTACGGTGCACGTTCCGGGCATGTTTGTGGTTGACGGCCGCCGAGGCAAGTATCGTGCGGTCTCGATCACCGGCGAAGGATGTGCACTTGATTGCGAGCACTGCAAGGGATCTCTCCTCAAAACCATGGCCCACGCACTGGATGCAAAGGCCCTCATCAAGCTCGGTCGAGAAGCCGAGGCACGCGGCGATCACGGGATGCTTGTCACGGGCGGTTGCGATGAGCTGGGCAGACTTCCGTGGAACGACTTCATATTTGCCATCGAGACCTTGAAAGCCGAGACCGATCTATCCATCTCGGTCCATTCAGGCCAGATCGATCTGTCAACAGCCCGGGGCCTGAAAGCAGCCGGCGTGGACCAGGTGCTGGTAGATGTGATCGGAGACGATCGAACTGCCAGAGGGGTGTATCACCTGCCTCAAGGCGCCGCGACCGTGACACAGACGCTTGATGCGCTGGCTGAAGTCGATTTGGAGATCGTACCGCATATTGTGTTTGGGATTCATTACGGCAAGCCCCGAGGAGAACGGGCCGCTCTGGAGATGCTCAAGAGCTACCCCGTGAAGCAGTACGTTGTGGTAGTGCTCATGCCGGCAAAAGGCACTCCAATGGCCGCAGTTCACGCTCCTGAGCCTGAAGAAGTGGCTTCGTTTCTTGCCTGGGCCAGGCTCGAACTGCCCCAAGTGCACGCGGGCCTTGGTTGTGCCCGGCCCAGAGGCAAGTATCGACGAGAATTGGATGTCCTGGCAGTACGCGCGGGAATCAACAGCGTGGCCTTGCCTTCAGATCAATGCCTGGAAGAAGCCCGCAACAGAGGACTGGAAATCAGCTTCCGGGAAACATGCTGCTCGGTCGCGTGAGCCCGTTAGAAGCGACTTTGAGCCTGTTGCCAAGACTTTTGTCCGATTGAAGCTAGCATGTTACCGTCATTCCGGCAAAAGCCGGAATCCAGTCCTTTCAATCCCGCGGAACGCGGGACTGGACCCCGGCTTTCGCCGGGGTGACGATCGGTCAATAGGCGATCATTTCCGTTAAATGCTGTAACTCGCGTCCCTTGCAAGCGCTTCCAGCGCTTGTAAGAATTGTCTTTGACGACATTGAGGTGAGATTTAATGCCTTGTGCGAACGTGGGCACTCTTCCGACAGTCGGCCATGAAAGCCCAGAATATCTGAGACTTTCCCTGGCCGCGGCAATGACTCTGGGCTTTGTGCCCGGGTGGTTTCATCGGAACGCGAAGCTGAGGTGTGTGAATCTGCTCCTCACCTATGACGACGGATGCAAGGCTAGCTGCGCGTTCTGCGGTCTGGCAAGGGAAAAGGACGCGACTTGGACTGAAAAGAAATTCATCCGTGTCCCGTGGAAAACCTTTCGTACTGCAGACGTTGTGGAAGCGATCAAGCGCGGGCCCAGCCATGTGGGACGAGTCTGCATTTCCATGATCACCCATCCGCGATGTCGAGACGACGTGATCGCCGTTTGCAAGCAGGTGGTGCAAGCAACCGGCCTGCCTGTGTCCCTCCTGATTTCACCGAGCGTCATTACCGGCAAGGACCTCGCTGCGATGAAGGACGCTGGAGCGGACCGTATAGGCGTGGCTATCGATGGCGCTACTCAGGAGATTTTCGATCGGTTCCGAGGCAAGCCGGTGAATGGGCCCCATCGATGGGATCGATACTGGAAGATCTATGAGGAGAGCGTCCGGATCTTTGGCCGAGGAATGGCTGGAGTGCATCTGATCTGCGGCCTGGGTGAAACGGAACGAGAGATGATTGAAGCCATGTATCGGGCACGCGCGCTCGGAGGTTCCACGCATCTCTTCTCGTTCTTTCCCGAGAAGGGTTCCGCACTTGAGAACCACACGCCGCCGCCCATCGGGGCCTACCGCCGAATCCAATTGGCACGGTGGCTCATCGACCACGATCTGACCGTGCCCGATCGGATGACGTTCGATAGATCGGGACGTATTCTGGATTTTGGCGTCACTGTTGCGGAACTGGATGAAGCCATTCGGTGCGGCGAGCCTTTTGAAACCTCCGGATGCCCGGGGCCTGACGGCAAAACCGCGTGCAACAGGCCATACGGGAACGAAAAGCCGGGGCCCGATATACGGAATTTTCCCTTCCCCCCTGAAGACGAAGATCTCAAACGCATTATCAGGGAATTGAAGGAGTAGGGGCTTCCAGAACGCGAAAAGGCGGGTTCGGGACCCGCCTTTTTTCATTCAGTATATATCAACGCCGTTAGCGCTGAAAGAGCTTGATGTTGATGCCGTTCGGATCCGACAGGGACGCGTACGTTACACCGTCTCGCTCTGCTGAGGTCTCTATAAACGAAAGGCCCTTAGCTTGAAGGGTCTCCACTGCCTGGGGAAGACTCGTAACAGGGAAGCTCATTCCGGAGACACCGCCGTCCACTCGGCCCGCGGTGGAGAACTTGTTGTGACAAATCTCTAACTTGTACGGGCTGCCGAGCTTTTCCATCGAGACCACGTCAAACCCGCCCGAGAATCCCGCTGAGGTCTTGAATCCCAGCTTCTGATAGAACCGGATGGTCTCTTGAGGAGAAGCCGTGGGGATCGCTATGGTTAACGGGTAGTCATCCACAGCGGATCTGGTGTAATTGGATGATTCCGCCTCCGAATTATAAGCCACCAAAATAGCGAACAGAGCAAGAAAACCGATTGCACAGGTAAATCCTACCAAAAGCCGCTTGGCATGTGCGGCCAGCACATTCATGCTCGCAGAACCTCCTTACCTAGCCTCAAGGGGAAACTCCCGATCGCTCTCCAGCAGAGGCCTCCCGACTATACAAAAAAATCGAAGTAAAAGCAAGCAATAAGATAAACTTCTATCGCTCGCTCACAAGAAAATCGCACAATCTACCGCGACAAGAACTCTTTTTCGCGGCACGAGCGACGCGCTCAGTCAAAAACCGGCCTCGTGAATTGGAGCCCATAGAATTGCCACAAAAGGAGCGACTTCGTCAAGTGCAAAATGGCCGCCTGGAGCAACCATTCGTCTACGTTGGAGAGGAGGGAACGGGCATAATGCAACAACCCGTCATTCCGGCGGAAGCCGGAATCCAGTGTTTTCAATAGGTTCTGGACCCCGGCCCCGGTTCAAGCCCGGGGCAGGCTTTTCGCCGGGGTGACGACGTTGGTCCGATGGTTTTCCCATCGGTCAACCTTGTGGACCTCTTGGCCCCGCGTCACCGCTCCGAGCCTTGCGAAAGCCCACTCCGTCGCCTGCCGGCCTGTACTTAATACAACGTGGAGAAAGGGTTTTGCGCGGTCGCGCTCAGGGAAAGCAACTGCGAAGCGGCAAAGCGCACAAGGGGATCTTCCTCGTGTTCACCCGTACTGCGGGAAGCTGCCTGTGGCGCGTCGGCTTCTTCCACGGGGCTCACGAATCGCTGGTCCGGCTCAATCCCTTTGCCTTCTATGTCCAAGTTGTCCGGTGTGTAGTAGTGGGCCGTGGTAAGTCTCAGGGCCATCCCATTACGCAGTAGGAATACCCCCTGCACCGATGCCTTGCCGAAGCTTGTTTCACCGATCACGACTACGGCAGGCCGACCGGTGAGCGCAGCCGCCAGGATCTCCGCCGCGCTCGCAGTACCACGGTTAATAAGCACCGCAATCGGCAGAGGCGGCACCTTCTCACTTGATACAGCCTCGAAGGTCCTATTCAGCTTCTCTTTCCGTCCCCGAATAATGGTGATGACGCCAGAATCCAAGAAGAGGTCCGCGACCTTTATCGCCTGATCGAACAATCCACCGGGATTGTCTCGCAGGTCCAGAACCAATCCCTGCGGCTCGCCGGGAACCGACCGAAATATCTGCCGCACCGCGCGCAAGACATCCTTGGCCGTGGTCTCCTGGAAGTTCACAATGCGCACGTACCCGATCCGGCCGTCGAGAACCGCGCTGCGCACTGGATTGATACGAATAAGGCTGCGGCGGAGCGCCAGGGTCCTGACCTTATCGGAGTTCCGCTCCTTCGCTGCTACAGTGATCCTGGACCCGGCAGGGCCTCGGACCATGCGGAGCACCTCCGGAAGGGGCAAGCCCTGTATTGGAATGTGGTCTATTGCCAGAATGGTGTCGCCGGCCTTGATCCCTGCTTTGTGCGCAGGTGAGCCGTCAAATGAAGATATAACCACATAGTCCCCTGAACGGGGAGCCACCACCATGCCCAACCCGCCGAACTTGCCCGACGTGCTGACCTTGAGCTCCTCCAGCATAGCGCTGTCCATGAGGCCGCTGTACGGGTCGAGGTCGTGGAGCATAGAGTCCAGGGCCTTTCGGAGAAGCTGGTCAGGTTCCATGCCGCACCCTTCGGCAATGCTCTGGAGAGCATTGAGCAGGCATTCCTCGTCGGCATCCGAGCATTCCTGAACCGGGAAGATTCCGTCTTCGCGCAAGGGCCAGAGGGTCAAGGTGAGCCGCTGCAACGCGGCCCGGAATAGATCCTGTTTTGAGACATCTTCGACGTAATTCGCTCGAATGAGGGCCAGCACATCCCGAAAGAGCTGGAAATCGAGCCGCTCGGGTCGCCCTGCTTGGGCAGCCAGGGTGGGCCACGATTGGTCCGCGGGAATCGGGAGCAGATCGGCCGCGCAAGCATTCGAGAGGTATGCTGGATAAACCGCAAGTACGCCCATGAACAAGATCGCGAGGCAGACCAAGAAACGCTTCGGACCAATCACGGACGTGCGGGAAGATAGCCAAAACTGCAAAGTAACGTGCTCCCTTAGCTGTCGTGCTCCCGGCGCTCAGTGGTGACTCATCGACGCGCAAGGACCTCCCTCGTGAGATGTGCAGATACACCACGAGGGCTACTTCTTCTCGTGTCCATGATGACACGAGTGACGAGCGTGGACAAGAGCGCACTTATCATAATTCCTAAAAGCTCTTCCCAAACGGGACGACATGACCGAACAAGGATTTCCACAAGTTCTATAACTGCGGTTGATTATTTGGTATTATTGTTAGAATCCATCAGCTCCTACAACCAACAGGTGATATATGAGTCGTGCGGACAAGACACCACCTCCCAAAACGAACAGCTCGCGCAAGCTGGACAAAGAGCGAGTTTTCGATGCTCTCTTTAGCTCCGCTCCCGTGGGCATCCTCATCTATTCCGAGCACGGACAAGTGCTTGAGGCGAACGAATTCCTGCTTCAGATTCTGGGATCTCCCTCACTTGGTGCGACCCGCAGCATTAATCTCTTTACGTTTGAGAACCTGATCCGTAGAGGGATTTCGGACGTGTTGCGACTTGCCATCGAAAAGGGCCAGCCACAACAGTGCAGCACTGTGTACGATTCCAAGTGGGGAAAATCGTCAACATTGGACGTGAAGGCCTATCCGCTAAGGCCGCGAAAGGGATTACTTCGTGAAGGAATTGCAATCGTTCAGGATGTAACTGCTTTGGCCAGCGTTCAAGAAGATCTGGCCGCGACAAGGGAGAGCTTCCGTCTGCTGGCGGAAAAGATTCCCTTGGCCATTGCAATCCTCGACAAGGAATATGGATTTGAGTATGCGAATCCTCGGTTCCGAACGCTCTTCGAGTATACGCCCGAGGACACACCCACTCCTGAGAACATGCTGGCAAGAATTATCCCCGATCCCCTGAACCCTCGCAAAGGCTTCGATCTGCTCATCGCGTCCATGCCCGATTCGACCGAGAAATTGCAGACCTCGTTTCGGTTACGGAAGAAGGATGGCACATCTCGGTCCGCGCTCATTCAGGCTCTCGACTTGAGCGACCGTAAGCGAGTCCTGATTTGCCAAGCTTTATCGGATTTGATCTTTGGTAGGGACAGGCTCCATACGCTGGATAATAAGTATAGCGATCTCATCGACAGCTTGACGGACGTGGTCTTTGTGCTTGACCCTCAAGGAATTCTCCTGGGTATCAATAAAGCCGGTGTAAAGCTTTTCGGTTACGCGCCCGATGAGATAATCGGTAAATCCATCGCCGAGATCATGCCCGAACCGGTCCGCAGTTATCTCCCCGAGACCCTAAAAACCATGCGAGAACAAGGCGTGACTGAAGGGATTTCTCAGTTTATCTCAATCAGCGGGGTGATCCATTATCTGGAGTATCGATCCGATCTGGTGAAGGATGACAGCGGGTCGGCATACATTGTCGGCGTTGCGCGGGACATCACTGAAAAGATCCGCTCCAAGAGAGCCCTGAGAGAATCTGAAGCCAAGTTCCAGATCTTTGTGGAGACTGTGCAGGACGGCATCACCTATGTGGATCTCGACGGCACCATCCTGTTTGCCAATCCCCGCATGAAGGATATCCTGGGCGACCCCTCTCCGGAAGGTAAGATGCTAGGGAATTACTATGACGAAGAAAACCGTCGGATCCTCGAAGAAAACTTGGCTATTCGGCGGCAGGGCCGAAGTTCCACGTACTATGTCACCCTCACGAATCTGCAAGGCCAGCCCCACCAAATGGTAGTGACCGGCACCCCGTACATCGATTCGTCAGGCGAAGTGCAAGGCGCGCTCGGCGTATATACCGACGTCAGCGAGCTGAGAAAGCTGGAAGCTCAACTGCAACAATCCCAGAAGCTGGAAGCCCTCGGCACGCTGGCAGGAGGAATTGCGCACGATTTCAACAACATACTGAGTGGTGTGCTGGGATACGCGTCCCTGATCAAGAAACGAGTAGCGCAAGATTCCCAGTTGAGTCACTACGCGGAAATGGTGGAAAAGAGCGCTGAACGAGGCGCAGCCTTGGCCGGACAGCTTTTGGCCTTTTCTCGCAAGGACAAGACGCTCTTCCAGGACACGGATGTCCACGAACTCATTGACGAAATCAAAGAGATCCTTGAGCGGACTTTGGATCGCAAAATCACGGTTATGTGCGACAAACGGGCCGCGCGCAGTGTTATTTCCGGCGACGCCGCGCGGATCCAGCAAATGCTGATGAATCTATGCCTCAATTCAAGGGACGCTATGCCCAACGGCGGGCTTATTATGATCAGCACCGACCTCTTGCGAGTGGACGAGAGCTTGGCCGAGACCTTTGACGGGATCGCGCCCGGTTCGTATGTGCAAATCACCGTGCAAGACGAAGGCGAAGGCATGGGCGAGGCAGTTAAGGCACGACTTTTCGAGCCTTTTTTCACCACCAAAGAGGATGGCAAGGGCACGGGCCTGGGGCTCGCCATGGTGTACGCTACAGTCAAGAGTCACGGCGGAGCTGTGAAAGTTCATTCCGAACCACGGCACGGGACCGAATTCCACATACTAATTCCCGCCAAGGCGGAAACAGTTGCCGGTGCCCCGACCGCACAGCAGCTCGATGTCACCTTGCACAAAGGAACGATTCTGCTCGTTGACGACGAAGCGTCCCTCCGCGAGATGCTTTCGGAGATGCTTCAGGAAATGGGAATGGCCGTGATCGCCGCAGCGGACGGCTCGGAAGGCGTGGAGATCTACCGCCGGCGATGGCAAGAGATCGATTTGGTTATCTTGGACATGATCATGCCACGCATGAACGGCAAGGAAGCCTTCATCGAGATGAGGCGGATCAATCCTTCCGTAAAGGTTCTGCTCTCCACGGGATACGGGGCTGAAACAGCCCTGACGGAAGCGCTTGCCGAGGGCATAGCAGGATTTGTTCCCAAGCCGTACACGGTCGACGAATTGAGCCAAGCCATTGCAGCGGCCCTTGCCTTCAAGGAACCTCCAATTCGGTCCTAAAATCCTCGCTCCGCGTTACGCGATTATCGCCCCAGCGAATTTCAAGAATCCGGCGAGTTTCGGGCACAACCGGAGCGATCCTGCTGCGCCGAATGCCCGGAATCCAGAGGATGTCGTTGTCTTTCACCACCACGATGAGGTCGCCTCGTCGAGCACGAGGAATTTTGAGATCAATGAAGAGCCTTTTCAGCTTGGTCGATCCTGGCAGGCCCCAGGGCTCAATCCGGTCACCTGGTTGAGGAGTTCGCACGACTAGAGGAAAAGGCGCCTCATCCGCGTCAAAACATGCGCGTTTGGTTTCTCCGGCCTTCGGGAGCTCCACCTCGGAAGCATCAAGGACGGCGAACTCCAGTGCGCCGGCGTTCACACGACCGGGACCGTCAACAACGATATTCAGGGCCTTGGGCCCATAATTGGGCCGATCCGCGGTCAGTAAGAGGATACCGTATTCTCTTACCGCCTTTAGTCCCCCGGGCAGATCCATCTGCGCGGAAGGCTTGTCTCCTCGCAGCAACTTGAGCAGAGCCTCAATGTGGATCCGCTTCCAGGGAGTTTCAGGGCCGGACAATTCATACAGGGCCTTGCGCAGGCATCTCGCGGCGATAACCTTCGGAGCTTGACAGAGCTTCTCCACATCAAAGCTAAGACCTTGAGCGCATGGTGAAACCGCTTCACGGTACAGCTTATCCGCGGTCGGCTCCAGAATAGCCTCTTCCTCCGCGACGAGCTCCATGGTGCGTTTCACGGACTCTGCGAATCCCGGAAAACGCTCAGTCACGAGCGGCACCAGCCGGTTGCGTATGAAGTTCCTATCGGTCGTGCTCTCCAGATTGGTGGCGTCCTGCACGAAGTCGATTCCTTCCTGGTGCAGAAAGGCAAGGATTTCAGCGCGAGCCACATCGATGAACGGCCGGATGATGTGGCCTCGAACCGGGAGTATCCCGCGCAGTCCTGTAATGGATGAACCTCGGAAGATCCGCAGCAAGAAAGTCTCTATAGAGTCGTCCCGATGATGGGCCGTTGCAATGGTGTGTGCACCGGCTTCGTGACGCACATGCTCGAAGAAATCGTATCTGATGCGGCGCCCGGCCTCTTCGGTGCTTATCCCGTGGGACCGAGCATGGTCCGCCACATCCTCCCGCCGCACATGGGTCACGATTCCGAGCCGCCTGGCCAGGTTGCGCACGAAGTCTGCCTCCGCGGCTGAGGAGGGCCGCAGCGCGTGGTCCAGATGCGCGGCCACCATTTGGAAACCCAGCTCCCCGCGCATAGACGCGAGGATATGGAGAAGCCCCACGGAATCAGGACCTCCGGAAATCCCGACCACCACCGTAGTTCCGGGCCTTATCATCCGCTGACGACGAATTGTATGCCGTACCTTCTCCTGGAGGCGCATCGGTAAACCTGTCTCAGACACATCAACTCTGCTTGATCTTTCCTTCGCAAAACCCTACAGTGGTTGTCGCTGGCTATTCGCGATCAGGTTCCCACCCAACACTACTATCATGGGGAGGCTTGAACAATGATCCCCCGGCGAATCTTATTCTGTACCGATTTCTCCGAGAATTCCAGACCGGCTCTTCAGTGTGCCCTTGATTACGCAAAAGCTTTCGGCGCGGACCTGGCCGTGCTGCACGTGATTAATTCCGTTCAGATCGGGTACCCGTCACTTGCCGAACCCGTGCCGGTGGACATCAAATCCGTGCTGGACACTATTCAAGAATCCGTGGATAAGGGGCTGGAACTGGTCGCAGCCGATTGTCGGCATGTTTTGGCCGACGTGACCACCCACACTCGAATCGGGACCCCTGCCTTCGAGATCGGAGCGTTCGCAGACGAGAACTCCATCGAGCTGATCGTGATGGGTACCCACGGTTGGACCGGATTGAAGCATATCATCATGGGGAGCACCGCGGAAAACGTGGTGCGCACCGCGAACTGCCCTGTGCTTACCGTGAAGCCCGGTCGTCGCACACCCAAGAAGGGTTGAAGAAAGCCCCTCGGAGACGTTTCGGACCTTACTGTGCCTGCTTCAGGGGGAGGTTGAATAGTCGCGCGGCATTTGCCGTGGTGGCCTGAGCTATGGCCTCCACCGAGGTATTCCTCACGGATGCCACGGTCTGGGCCGTGTATACGATGTATGCCGGTTCATTGTCTTTTCCACGTTTCGGCTCAGGCGCGAGAAATGGGCAGTCTGTTTCCAGCAGTATCCGATCTTCAGGCAGTCGGCTCACAATGGCCCTGAACTTTTCGTTCTTCTTGTACGTGATAGTGCCGGGAATGGAGATGTAGAACCCAAGATCCAAGGCTCGTTGAGCGTCCCGTTCGTCACCAGAGAAGCAGTGGATTACGCCGCCTGCGGGAAAGGGTCCTGCCTCTTCCAGAACGGTCAGGCCCTCGTCGTACGCACTGCGCAGATGAATGACCACCGGCTTCCCCAGAGCTTTGGCAATGCTCAACTGATCTGAAAAAACGGTCTTCTGCGCGGCTCGTGGTGAATAGTCCCGGAAATAGTCCAGTCCGATCTCGCCATATGCTACAACTTTGCTGTGGGCTGCGAGTTCCGCCATTTCGTGCAAGGTCGCATCACGGACCTCTTTGGCGTTGTGAGGATGGTACCCCAAAGAGACGAAAACGTCCTCGAATCGCTCCGCCAGTTCCAGCGCACGCTGCGCATCCTCCAAATCGATACCCACCGTGATGATGGCCGTAACTCCGGCTGAACGAGCCCGTTGAACTACTCCATCCGCATCTTGGTATAAGGGCTCCAACTCCAGATGAGCGTGAGAATCGACGAGCCGCGCTTTGGGCAGGCCTACAGGTCTTGTCACGAGCATTGTACTTTCCGATGGTGCTTCAGATTAGGCGGCATTTCCAAGAATGGGGGCCTTGCTCAGATCTACCGGTTACCATTCAGCAACGCAATACTTATTCCCATCTCTTCCGGAGAGATGTTCCTCCACTTTTTATGCAAGGCCTCAAGTGTACCGTCATGCCGCATCATGTCGATAAAGTTGTTGAGCCAATTGAGCCAGTGATTGTCACTGGGCCGAATCGCCCATGCTATCGGCTCGTACGTGAACGGCTCAAATCGCCCAACGAGAAGTTCTGGGTACCTCGCGCAGGCCATACGCACTGCAAATTCTTCATCCACGTAGGCATGTGCTCTGCCTTGGACAACCTCGTCCAGAGCGCTCCGGCTGTCAGGCAGTTCACGGCACGCTGCGAGCGGGAGGGCCTGTTCCGCCTTAAGATTGCCGTACCCTGACGGGCCTGAAACGAGAAGCAACCCCTCGCGATTCAAATGATTGAGCTGTTGAAAGCTTTCCGCGTACTCCCGATGCACGGCGAACATTCGGCCGGTGTCCAGAACCGGTCGTGTAAAGACCACTTGGGCATTACGCTCCGGCGTAATGGACCACGCGGACATGATCACATCGATCTTGCCCCTGAGCAGCGACGGCATCAGTTCGCGGTTGTCCTGCCTGACGATTCGGAGCCTTACGCCGAGCGCCTGAGCCACCATGCTCGCGACATCCACATCCAGTCCAATTGCCTGGCCATCCGAGTCCGGGATCTGGAACGGCATGTATCCTGTCTGCATACCCACGCGTAGCTCCCCACGGCTTCGTATGGCTTCCAACGTTCCCTGAGCAGATACACGAGGGTCAAGCCCGCCCGATGTGACGGAGCTCGTGCTGTGAAGTAGCGATGACTGCTTGGTCTCAGACCAGGATCCCTGAGAGAAGACCACAAGACCGATGACCAGACAGAAGACACACGGTAAGAGAGCGCCTACCCAAACTCGATGCATGTATGACTCCGTGCTCAAGAAACCAAGCTGAATCAAGTCAAGCTCGGAACAACCCTGTGATTGCCGAAGACCACTCCGCGGGGCAGACTATTAATCGAGCCGCCGCGCTAGCTTGATCGGTCATTTGGATCACGGGAATTCAGCCGAATAATATCAAATATATCGACTAAATGCAACCGTTCGCTGATGCTGAGTGTAAATATTCGGTTACGAAGGGCGATTGCCGCTCCCTGTCATTGCGAGGACTCCGGACTCGATCCGGGGGACGAAGCAATCTCTGCCTTTTTGCGCTGAGATTGCTTCCCCCGCTTTTTAGCGGGGTCGCAATGGCAATCTTTCGGCGCTCGTTACTGAGGGGTTACTGCTGGCTTGTTCAGCTGGATGAGCGAACAATCCTATCTAGGGCGAAACATCGCGTTGTTTCTTGGTCAACCTTCGGGCGTTTTTCGGAGTTGTCGGACATACAGCGGTCCAACACCATCTCGGGGGCTGCAAACGAATTCGGGCGATGCTGAGGCCGACTAATGAAGATAGGGGGCAGGTTCCTCGGAATCCACGTCTGCCAGGAGGGATTGCATCACCTCCGGTTCGATGACGCTCATACGGGTCTGTTCATCGATCCTGGACGCGATAAAGGAGAGGAGCTTGTCAAAGTCTTTGCGGGTAATCACCGGACGGGTGTTTCGCTTTTCAGGAGAGGGATAATCCAGAGCGGTGAAGTTCCCTGTACGCGGATCGACCTCGCCTGAAATCTGGAGCACCTCCACGTTGTTGTCCTGGATGCCGCGGCCGATAATCGCCAGGCCGCGAGACCGGGAAAAATAGAGTACGGCGACCTTGTAGATCCCTGGCGATCGAAACAGATCGAAAGGATTCATCGACTCTTTCCCGATTTCAGGAGACATCTCGCGATTCCTTGTTGATGAATTCCGATCCCAATCGAAGTGTACCAACCAGGTCCGTCCAGTGTCAAGGGGCCATTCCCGAGAGATTGGAGGCGGAGAGAGAGTCCCTCACCCGCTGTGGAACAGTCCTGCGACGCGTGGAAGTACAAGGACCCTCACCCCGCGGGACTTCGCCCAAGGAATGAAGGCAGCTTTCCCGGCAGTCACGCCTACGCGAGACTGCGGGCGCTGTTCGCGGTCACGTGAGCTGATTCAGCTCGTGGACCATTTCGTCCGTCGTCATGATACGCATCAGAGGATAGAGGACGAGGGGATCGTACACGCCCAGGGTCATTTCATGGATTTCCGGCTTGTGGCAAGCACACGCGTCACGGACGATCACTGCCTTGAAATCGTTTTGGATAGCATCCATAGCAGTGAGAAGAACGCAGACGCTCGTTTGAATACCGCACACCACCACGGTGTCTACTCCCCAGGTTCGGAGCGTTTGATCGAGGTCGGTCTTGTGGAAGGAGCTCATCCGGCGCTTGGGAAGGAACAGGTCCGACGGCTGCATACCCAGCTCCGGGAGAGGATGGTCTCCGCCCGTGCCGCGGATGGCGTGCGGTTTCATGCGTCCGCCAAAGATGAAATCACCTTCCATGAAACTGTCGCACGCGAAGACCACCTTTTGGCCTGCGCGCCGGAAGGCTTCAGATAGCCGGTTAATGGATGGGACGATCTTTGTGGCTTCCGCATCCAGCAGTCCTTCACCTCCGATTTGAACATTGTCTTTGATCATGTCCACGATAAGTAGTGCGTAACGGCTCACAGATTGATCCTTTCCGTACCGTTTCAACAAGATGGCTCAACGGTTCGCTATTCGTGATTATTTTGTTTGTTCTTCTTTTGGGGGAGGAAACAAGATCTTCTGGCCTTTCCCCACGAGGTCAAACGGATCCCACCAGCGTGAAGTTTCAGTCTTATCAGGAGCCTTTGCAGGCTGGATTGCCTCCGTCTTGGGCTTTTCCGCAGCGGGTTCTGTGGGCTTTGGCGGTTTCTGCTCTTTGGGGGGCGCGGCCGGGGTCTTGCGTTCGGCGTCCGGTTCGGGGCGGACTTCAGGCTTCTTGGCTTCTGCTTCCTTGCCTTCTTCCGGAGGTTTCTTCGCGGTGAAAAGGACTTTCGCCCATTTTCCCGAGCGTTGATCCAAAGAATAAACCGCGATATTTTCCCCTTCGCGGCATTTCACCCACCACTCGTCGAATTCCGAACTATAAATCACGTCTAGGATCTTCCCGTCAGTGGGGACCTGGAAGACCTGGGATTTCACCTTGGCCCGCTCCGCGCCGGAAGCTGCCTGAAAGCACCAGGCAGCAATCACGAGCGCCAACCCGATTACGAAGACGTACCGCTGCGTTTTGGACATCTCCTCCGTTCCCTGAAGCGCCGGAAGCTATTTGAGGGCCTTACTCCATACTGCGTATACGGGATCGCTCGGAATACCCAGCATGTAGTACTTGTCGTCCTGAGGACGGGGCTTGCCGGTGCTTTCGAAATAGCCGCCACCATCCAGCCCGGGTGTCTTTTCGAAGAAGCCTTTGACCAGGTCCACTCTTTGGGCCTCGGTGGATTGCTTCCAGATGTTGACAGCCTTGGGCGGGAACATGCGGTTGGAAAAGACCACAATGAATACTCCGTCCGGTTTGAGCACCCGGACTGCCTCATAAAAAACCTCGAGTGGACGAGTCATATAATCCACGGAGACCGTACTGATGACCGCATCGAACTGGTCCTCGCCAAACGGCAGCTTGGGATCCGCGTTCAAATCGTGAAGAATCCGCTCGGTAGCGACTGGGTTCGCATCCAGCGCTTCTTGATTCATACCCAGCACCGTGACTGCCTCCGGTTTCAATTCCGGCTTCAAATGCGAATCCGCCCCTCCCATCAAGTCGAGGATCTTCGCTCCCTTGGGAATCAACTGCGCGTACAAGTCCTCTACCGTAGACAGTGCCAAGGAATCCAGGTGATCGATCACACGAGGCGTCTTGTGGAATTCCAGATCCGGGGTTTCGTCTTCACGAGCAAAGTCTTCCGCGCGGAAGTACGCCAGGGTTCCTTTTGCCTGTTCCGGGAATTTCTTGCGGCCGGTCTCTTGGCAAACGATCAGGTCTTTGAGAGCGTCGGCAGACCAGACAGCCAGAGGTCCGCATTGGCCTCGAGGATCTACACTGCATCGGTAGCCCGTCTTTTCAATTCCTTGTTGCTCCAGGACGTCCCAGCTTGCCAGGTAATAGCAGCAGTTGTCGTTAAAGCATACATGGTGGATTTCACCACCCCAACTGGAAAGCAGCGGTGTCTCTATAGGATGCATCTCTGCGCCGCAATGAGGGCACTTGCGCTGTTCAATCATCATCTTGCTCCTTTTCCTACTCCGCGGCGAAGGTTCTCTCATTATTCTAATGCCCGCCAAGCCACTGGTAAACCCTTTGCGCCATTTACGCGAACGATAGCGCAAATGAATTTTCTTAACCGTTCTTCTGAGTGGCTTCCTTCGCTTTGTACTTCCGCAGGAGGTGGAGCCTCTTCAATTCACGCCGTTGCGTCTTACCCACAGGATTCCTGGGCATCTCATCCAGGAAGTCGATGCTTGTCGGCATCTGGTGAGGAGCCAGTTTTCTGCGGCAATGCGCCATTATGTCCTGTTCCGATGCCGTTTCACCCTTCTTGAGCACGACAAAGGCCTTCACGACCTCTCCTTTTCCGGGACCTTCTATTCCTATTGCACATGCTTCTTGGATCTTGGGATGGGAGAAGATCACTTCTTCCACATCGCGGGGATAGATGCGTTGGCCTTCGCAAACGATCATGTCCTTCTTACGCGCAATGATGCTAAAGAAGCCTTCAAAGTCCATTGTAGCGATGTCCCCGGTGGCTAGCCAGCCGTCTTTGAGAGTCGCTTGGGTCTCTTTGGCCAGATTGAGGTATCCCTGCATGATCTGCGGCCCGGTCACCCAAAGTTCTCCTGGAACTCCAGGCGCGGTGATTTCCTTGGCTGGGTCGTCCAAATCCATGATCTTCGCATCGGTTTCCGGCAAAGGCAGCCCGATGGTGCCCACCTTGGTCTTCCCACCATACGGATTGATGTGGGTCACGGGAGAAGATTCGGTAAGGCCGTAACCCTCGCAGATTTGGGCTCCGGTCATCTTCTCGAATTGCCGGATGGTGCCCAGAGCGAGCGGCGCCCCACCCGAGAAGCATCCTTTGACTGCTTTCAAGCTATATTTGGTCAGGCTTGGGTCATTGACGTAAGCTGTGTACAACGTGGGCAGCGCGGGGATAAAGCTCGCCTGATACGAGTGAGCCGCTTCTGCAATGTTTTTCGGTTCAGGAAGAGGGACCAGTATGTCGGTGAACCCGTAGAATATCCCGATGTTCAAGGCGCATGTGAGCCCGAACACATGGAAGAAGGGCAGGCATCCTACCACTTTCTCTCGGCCGTCCTTAAAGGTCGGGAACCATGCCCGCACCTGCTGCGTGTTGTACGACAAGTTGCGATGAGAAAGCGGCACGCCCTTGGGAATGCCCGTTGTGGCGCTCGTATACAATATGAACGCGGTGTCGTCCAATCCCGGACCTTTCGTCTCCTTAATCGGCTCGCTCGATTCCATAAGCTTCGTGAATTCGTATATTCCCTCAGCCTGAGGCGTCTTCAGATGCAACTTGGTCTTAACCAATGGAAAGAGCTGCTTCTTGAGAAACGGAAGATAGTCGCGGATGTGGCATGAGACGATTTTTTCAAGCTTCGTGCGCTTCTGCATTTCCAGGATTCGCGGGACCAACACATCGAGGCAGACCAACACGCGCGGTTCCGCGTCCGTAAGCTGATGCCGTAAAGGCATATCATCCGATCGCGGGTTGTGCATGCACACGGTTGCGCCCAAACGCAAAGCCCCGTATACAGCCACCGCGGTCTGAATCAGGTTAGGCAGCAATATCCCGACTCGGTCACCCGGTTTGACACCAAGACTTTTAAGCGCAGACGCGAACCGCGAGGCCATTTCGTCTAATTGATGGAACGTGACTTCGGTGCCTTGAAAGACGAGCGCAGGTGTGTCTCGATAGCGTGCCGCGGAACGTGAGAGCGCGGCAGGCAAAGTGATCTCTTCAAATCTGATTTCGTGCGGAACACCGGTAACGTACGACTTCCGCCAGATCTTTTCCATGACCTTCTCCCTCCGTACTGATGCCACCCGGAATCACTCCAGGAGACAATTATCGTGGATGAGTAGAAAGAGGACGGTGCGGAGCCGTTTATAGAATACCACGAGAGAGAACAAGCAACCAGATTATTTAGCGTTCGATCATGATCGTGCGGTTACGCGGGGGAAGCGTCGACAATTGCCCAACCGGTATAATAGGACCGGCATCTTGCCGGTCCCCGAACCACGCACATCGGACACGTGACCGGCAAGATGCCGGTCCTACTGAAGCCCTTGATCTGGTGAAACAGCCCATCTAGTTCCGGACAACCGAGCGCCGGTAGGATGCGGTGAGTCATACGAACCGTCCCGCGAAACGCGGGATTCGAGGTTTTTCGCGAATGATGCAGTTTTTCAGAGGAACGCGCGACCATCGTCTCGTACGGACCTGCTGAGGGCCCGACAGGCACAAATCCTGGACAAAAGGAAGTGTTCTGCTATGTTCAGGGACGTGTATTCGCTCATCATCGACCACGAAGGCTATCCTCTATGCCGTCGGATTTAACCGATCAGCCAACACTCAAAGACATGTCGGAGGAGACTGAACCGATTGAGGCGATGATCCTTCGCAGCATGAATGAAGGCGTCATCACCCTGGAGTGTAGCGGCGCGATCCACACGGTTAATCCATCCGCAACTCGGATCTTGGGATATGAGGAGCAAGAGCTTAAGGGCAAGAAACTTCAGGAAGTGTTCTCAAGCGAGCCGGAAAACCGGCACTTCACCGAGGTGATCCTCGACGCGATCGAGCGCGGCTTGCACTCGTCCAACACGGAAACGCAGTTCAAGCGCGCGGACGGCCAGATAGTGGATCTCGCAGTCGCAACAGCGTACATGGACGTGGATGTATGCAGCCCGTCTCTCCAAAATGTGGTTCTAGTTTTCCGCGATGTCACCGCGTTCAGGGCAATGGAACGGGCACGTCGCCGCGCGGTAAACCACCTGTCTCATGAATTGAAGACTCCGCTGGCGATCATTGAGGCCACGGTTCAGGGCCTGGTGCGCAATGACCCTTCGGACGAAACTCGCAACAAGGCCGCGGAGCGCATCAGCCGTAATCTCAAGCGCTTAACGGATATGCAAGAGATTGTGGAACAGATCATGGCGCCGCCCAAGTTCACCCCGCGACCTCTGCAGGTGGACCGAACCGTGCAGGAAATCATCCAGGAGATCCGGACTCGCTGCCGGCACAGAGACGTTGGCCTGACCACACGTTTGCAGCCGATTCAAAGCGAAGCCATAGACCCGGAACTCCTGAATATAGTGCTCAACACACTGGTCAAAAACGCTATTGAACACACTCCGGATCAGGGAGAAGTGGTGATTTCCCTTCAACGTGCGTCTGACGGGATCTTGTTGCAGGTTCGGGACTATGGCGTAGGCATCAAGGTCAGCGACCAGGAATTCATATTCGACGGGTTCCATTACACTCAGGAGACGGACGAATATTCCACCCGCAAGCCGTTTGATTTCAATGCAGGCGGGAAGGGTCTTGAATTGCTGCGGCTCAAAGTGCTGGCGGAAGCCGGTTACTTTGCCATCTCCTATGAGAGCACAAGATGCCGATACATACCCAACAGTTCCGAGCATTGCCCTGGACGCATTTCGTCCTGTGAAGACGTGAAAGATGTCCAGGGATGCATGGAATCAGGGGGCACGACGTTTTCCGTAACCTTCCCCGAATCCAGGAAATCTGAGGGAGATGAATCGTGATGAATTCGGAAAAGGCCCATTCTGATGAATAGCGCGCTCCGCGAGAGATTGGATCGAATGTTTTCGCCACGCTCTGTGGCTGTGATCGGCGCGGGCTCGGAGCCTGAAAAAGTTGGCCACGCCATCATGGACAGCATTGTGACCGGCGAATTCCCGGGCCGCATTTATCCCATCCATCCTAGGCACAAGGAGATCTTGGGTATTCCGGTCATCCCTGACCTGGCAGCGCTCCCGGAAGTTCCGGATCTGGCCGTGGTAGCCTTGAACCAGCATTCCACCGTGAAGGTGACGGCTCGCTTGAGTCAAATGGGAGTGGCAGGCCTAAGCGTTATCGCAGGCGGATATGCAGAAATGGGCGAGGAGGGCGCCGAACTCCAGAAGCAGCTCAAAGACGCGGCAGGAGACATGCCTATCGTGGGCCCCAATACTTTGGGATTTCTCAACGCGCGGGCCGCGCTCAATGTGACGTTTTATCCTCGGGTGCTGCATCCCGGAGGGGTCTCATTCCTCAGTCAGAGCGGTGGCATCGGGCTTTCTCTCAAGGGGCGGGCAGACGACGAAGGGCTCGGCATCGCGAAATGGATTGGGGTCGGGAACCGGGTGAACCTGGAGTTCCACACGCTGATCGAGTACCTCACGGAAGATCCGGAAACGTCGGTTATTGGAGTTTTTCTCGAAGGGAGCGCGGACCCGCGCGCTCTTCTGGCTGCTGTGACCTCAGCGACTCGCCACAAGCCCGTGATTGTGTACAAGGGCGGCACCGGTGAAGACGCGGATCGGGTCACCTTTACACACACCGGAGCACACGCAGGTTCGGATCGAGTCTGGCATGGCGCACTCAAACAAGCCGGGGCTCAGATGGTCTCATCATCCTCGGAGATGATTTCAGTGTGCAAAGCGCTATCGGTGGGTAAACGGCCGCAAGGAAAAAGGCTTGGGATCTTCACGCACACCGCAGGCCCAAGCATCGTAGCATGGGACATACTCAGGCACGAGTCCGGATGCGTGCTGCCGGAGCTCCAGGAGAAGACTATTCAGAGGATCGCTCAAATTCTCGGACCAACGGTTCCCGTGGTGTACAAGAACCCTGTGGACGGCGCGGCTGGAGCGTTCCTCACCGAACCATTCCACGATATAGCCGAGGCTATGCTCCAGGATCCTTCTGTGGATGCCCTCCTCGCCATCTTTTGCGAGCACAAGAACTGGCCCTATCCTTCCGGTGCGCTTGTAGACCTGGCTCGTCAATATCCCCAGCCCATTATCGCTTGCTTCATCGGCACATACCGGAAGATCGGTCCGGACCGATCCAACCTCCATCAAGCGGGCGTCCCGACCTACGTGCTCCCGGAAGACGCAGCTATCGGAATGCGAGCGCTCCTGAGAAGCGTTGATTCCTCGCAGGAACGTGCCTAGGCGTTAGAGGAGATCGCTATATTTAACCTTGGGTGGCCCCGGAGGGGCAACCGAAAGTAGCCCGGCGATTTATCGCCGGGAAAAACCGCCGAAATCTCCGACACTTATAGTCCCAGCGGGACGACAGAAAGCTCGCCCCGGGCCTGAAACGGGACCAGAATTGTGTCGGCGGATAGGGTTCGAGTTCCGCAGTGACTCTGCCGTCCCTACGGGACTAAGAGATGCTATTCTTTGAGGGTTCACTTCACCCGGCAATGAATTGCCGGGCTACTATCTGGGTGTCCCTACGGGACACAAAATTCAGAGAACAAGTTGTACTGTATTCTAACGCCTATAGGGGGAGGAGGATAACGAACCTCTATCACTAGCCGCGAATCCCATAAGTCACTGCCTATGATAGGAAGGTGGCTGATTTTTTTTGTGTCTTCGGAATAACTTTTTATCTGCTCGGGCGTCATAACGCACAGGCGCGAGGGCATGTCCTCGCGCCGGGTGATTTTGAAACAGATTCAATGCGGTATGGATAAGGCCCAACCTCTTGAAAGGACTGGTTTAACATGGAATCAGAGCAAGTCTGGACCCCATCAACGGGGTGGCGTGTTCTTATTTCCACCTTTTTCATTTTCGTTGCGTTGGGGCTAACGCCTCAGTCGACTCCAGCTGCCTCCGACCGGACTGCGTCGGTTGAAGCGGTCGAAGGCCGGGCGGAGATACCCGGCGAAGGCGAAGGAGCCCAAGAACCATTACAGGTCGGCCACCTGATAAGCACGTGGCAGACGGTAACCACAGGACAGGACGGCAAGCTGTTGCTCCGATGGGACCTGGGAATTCTCAGCTCACAGGGGGCGCTTTCAACGCTTTTCATGTCGTCCCGAGCTGCTAACGGCGGAGAGGCTGCAGACTTCCAACTTGTGGAAGGTGTGCTGCGTATCTCAACCGATGAGCGCAAAGGCAGTCCAACCGGCCCCTATGGCGTCACTACTCCGACGGCATTTATCCAGCCGGTTTCACTAGCGGAACCGGTGGATTTCATTGTCGAAACATATGACCCGTCTTCGACCGTGGTCACGGTGCTTCGGGGCCAGGTGGAGGTGAGAAACCTCTCTGTGGAAGGAGCCCCTGGCAGCATTGTTCAGTCGTGCCGGTCCGTGCAAATCAAGGAGGGGAAGGCCGATGCTCAGCCTCTGGAAGTTTACGCCGAAGACGCGGAGCGACTGGTCACTGCGGCCACCATCCCCGGATCACCGATAGCTCGTCTCGACGCGTGTCCCTCACGCACCGCGGCCGCAGTGGCACCGGTGCAGCCACCGGTGACGGCCCAGCCTACTGCCCCGTACTATGTGCAAGAAGACTACCTGTACGACCCATATCCCTTCGACGACATAGTTGTGTATCCGCCACCCAGGGCCCGCGCCGGCATTGTGGTCTTCATCCCCACTATCGGCGAGTGGATCATACCCTATGAGGTGTACCGGACCTGGGGAGTGGGACCGGACCTGATCATGGTCTGCGTTCGGCGGATGCTCTTCGACCGAGCACTATACTACGATCAGTACTATTGGAATTACTACCGGGTGCGCCAGGCAGAGCTGTACCGGATGGCCTATTTTGGGCAGCTTGCCGGAGACCGGGGCACACTGCGTCGAGTCCTCCGGGAGCTCGATGACTTGCGCATCCGGCAAAACTGGCTGGCTTGGCGAATCCATCGCCTCGAAGATCGAGTCAGAGACCTTGCGAGACACGAAGGTCGCCTACCCGCGCGAGCTCGGATGAATCTGGTCAACTCGCTTGCGAACGATTTCGACGGCCAAAAGAACCTGCATGTGAGCCAGAAGTTTCAGCAAGGGCTGCGAAACCGCATGGAGGCTCAAGGCCGCTTGGCCGGTATCGCGGGTCAGGAGCTGTCCGGGCTACGGTCACGGCTCTCTGAAGAACGGGACCCCTTGAGGCGCGCCGCGGTAAGAACCGAGCTGAGCGATGTGCGCAGAATTATGGCCGAAGGCAAGATGCCGATCCCGGCCAAAGATCAGAACGTGAGGAACTTGGTTAACGAGATATCACGCGAAAAGGACCCCAAGAAAAGGGAAGACCTGCAGAAGCAGGCGCTCAAACAGCTTGGAGGGCCTCAGCCGACGCAACCCGATCTCTTTGCGCAAGAAAACCTGAACAAGCTTCAGAAGGATTTAACTCGGTTCCCCAATCCACGAGCAGTTCCGCAGCTTGAAAAACAGTTCACCGAACTGAAACAAGCGGTTGAAACCCGCCGATCGGCAGATGTAACCAGGGATAAGGTCGATCTCGTGCTATCAAAAGCCGCGGAATCCAAAGATCCACAAGATCGCGGGAAGGTGTTGCAACAGATCAAGGAGCTGGCTCCTCCGGTAGCCGCTGGTGCGGGTGTAGGGCTACTTCCGCGAGTGCTGGAACAGCAGCGGCTACAGAATCAGCTTGCCGTAGAGCAAGATCGCAAGAAGCGGGAGGAGCTTCAGCGACGTCTCCAAGAGGGCCTGAAGAAGCCGCCTGCGCTCGCAGTTCAGCCCACAGAGCCGACGAAAAAGCCACCGGACAAGGCGGCTCTCCCTTCGGTGCAACAACCCGTGCAGCCTCCTGATCAAATTCGTCGCACGGAACAAGAGCGACTGCGTTTGCAACAGCAGGAGAAGCAACGCCAGGCTGACCAGATGCGACTCCAACAGGAGGACGCGACTCGAAAGGCTGCGCAAGAACGCCAGAAACTCGAGGGCTTGAAGAAACAGGAAGCTGAGAAAGCCCAGATCCAACGCCAACAACAAGAACAGGCCGCTCAAAAGGCGGAGCAGGCTCGACGACAGCAGGAAGAGGCTGCCCGAAAGGCTGCGCTGGATAGGCAAAAACTACAGGAGCAGCAGAAGAAAGAGGCTGAGAAAGCTCAAATTCAGCGCCAACAACAGGAACAGGCTGCTCAAAAAGCTGAACAAATGCGCCTGCAACAGGAAAAAGCAGCCAGACAGGCAGAGCAAGTACGTCGCCAGCAACAGGAACAAGCTGCGCGACAAGCTGAACAAATGCGTAAACAGCAGCAAGAGCAGGCTCGACAAGCCCAACAAGCTCAACAATTGAAACTTCAGCAACAGCACCAGCAACAGCGGGCCGCTCGGCAGGCCGAGCAAATGCGCAGACAACAACAAGAGCAGGCGGCTCGACAGGCCCAGCAAGCTCAACAATTGAAGCTCCAGCAGCAACAACAGGCAGCCCAGCAGGCCGCACAGGCACAGGCAAGACAGCGAGCGGAAGCTGAGAAGAAACGCCAGGCCGAGCTGCAGCGTAAACAGCAGGAAGAAGCCGCGAAGCAGGCTGAACGATTGAAAAAATAAGGCAGGACGTAACTGCTGAGCTCGCAGCCCAACGGACATGAATTGGGTTGGGTGCCACTGACCTGTTCCGCACCTTGTGGAACAGGTCAGTGTGTCGGAAAACAGTGCTGATACAAATGCGCGGTCAGAGAACTGACTTCTGCAATGGTCGACACCGGTGCAAAGATGAATATGTGGGCCGGCAGGCGATCCCGCGCCTGGCGGGAAAGTCCCACGAAAAATAGGACATTACCTGTTTGAAAGCGAATTTGTCTGAGACCATGGGTCGGATCCTGGGTGCGTGATTACCCATCAGCTTCACTGACCTGAGCGTGCTCAGGTCAGTGCCACCCCGTCCACAGTTTGGCCTGTGTAATAACAATTCGCGATCGATTGGTCGAAGGGCTATTCCGCAATCTTGACTCCATTTCCCCCTTTGGAGAGGATTTCTTCGACGAGCTTTCGTGCACGAGCAGGAAGGGTCTCCATGTTGTCGGAAGGACGAGCCGGTGTGCCTCCGATTGACACGGAAAGACCGATCTTTCCCTTGTCCGTGCTCACGGAGGACTGCCCCACGCTGGCTCGCAGACGGTCTCCGACTATCCAGAGTTGCGATTCCATCGCGTACGGAAGAATGGCAATAAACTCGTCGCCCGTCCATCTGGCTGCCACATCCGAAGCTCGTAAGTTCTTAGAAAGCGCTGCTCCAACCAATCTGAGCGCCCGATCCTGCGTTTCGGTCCCGTATTTGGAGCCGAGATCGGACATGCCGTCAAGATGGACGATCAGAACCCCGAAATCGGCTTGGTACCTTCGCATTTCGTCCAAACGCGCGCGTAAAGCTACTTCAGCCTGACGTCTGCTCCCAAGGCTGGAAACCGGGTCCAACATGGCCATCCCAGCGTGTTTCTCAGGGGTGTCGACTCCTCTTATTCCGCCAGGGAACTCGCTGAATACCATCGCCCATTGCGTGACTTCGCCTTCTTCATTGGCGAAGGTGACGGTTCGCACATTCACCCCGACAAGGTACCCGGAGGCATGTTGAATATAGACTTCTTGTTCGCAAGTCCCACCTGATTGGTGGGCGTTGTCAATGGGACATAGCGCTGTTTTGCACAGCTCTTGCCCATCCGGTCCGCGGTCCTTGAAGATTTCTCCGCAGGTGAGGATGTTCTCCACGTCTTCTTTTCTGTAACCGGTGATTTGCTCAGCGATAGGGTTCCAATAACGGATGATCCGGTCCCGATCGCCGATAGCTACTCCGTCACTGACGCTGTGCAGCACGCACTCGCAGATTTCCGGATCCCATTCCATGGTATAGCCCTATTCGATGGGTATTCGGGCAGCTTCTTTCTTTTGCCGGACTTCTTCCTCGTCAGGCATGGGTGTACCGAAGAAGACCGTGCGAAATCCGCTCTGAAACTCCTGCAGGCCCTTTCTGAAGTGCGTCGCGCCGGTCATGACGTCGGAAGGCTTTGGAAGCACTTTCCTGGCCACCAGAGTCACAGCTCCAGCAGCAAGAAACGCTGTTCCGGCAACACGAGCGAGGATTTTGAGCGTGTCCATGCTTCCCTCCGATCATGCGTACTTAGGGAAGGATATGAGAAGTTGGTCATTCACGAGCGTAGCCCCTGAGGGCTTCCGCTTCAGAAGGGACCTCGGAAGAAATACGTGACGCTTGAACGACCCAATGCGGATCACCAGGTCCCCTTCCTCTTTGAATAGATCCACATATTCCTTCGACACGAAAGGGAGCTTGATCTTCAGTTGGTACTCTTCCACACCTTCGTCAAGCACGTAAGGCGGCTCACGGTAAAACACTCCTGCAGGGTCGGTATCGTCGTAAATGATACGCCCCATCTCGGTCAGTTTTTCTGTCCCAACAACTTCATCTCGCAAGATGTTGACTTTCCGCACCGGTATGGGCTCAAAGATTCGTTGGATCTGCTCCATGCTCCGTTGCTGTGTTGAAAGCCAATCTTTGAGGTAATCGTCCTGGAGCCCAGGTGGGAACAACCGATTCACGATGATTGTATCCACCACAAGTCCATAGAGACAGAAATACATAAAGGCCCGCTGGGTTTCCCGCACCACCATTCTCTCGGCATTGGTCACCAACCGGACCGATGTGATGTCACGATCCAGTAGGACCTGTTCCACGCCGGAAAGTTTTTCGAATAGGTCTTTGATGGCTTTGAAATACACATCTTCCGGCACAGGCAGATCGGTCAGCCGTTTGGCAATGGGTCGAGCCACCTTCATCAGCGTGCGTTCAAGATTGAATACTTTGTTGATGTACCATTCCAAGGTTGAAGGCATGCTGATGAAACGGAGCGATTCCCCTGTGGGCGCACAGTCAACCACAATCACGTCATAAGTCTTGTCGCGAAAATACTGATTGATATACAGGAGGCTGACGACGTCTTCCATGCCCGGAACAATGGCCAATTCTTCGGCCAGCACGTTCGTCATGCCACCTGAACCGATTACCGCGGCAAGATACTTTGAAACCTCGCCCCAGTGGCGATCAAGCTCTTCCTGGACATCGACTTCTTGTATCCACAGATTTTCCGCTACCTG
>JBMOME010000293.1:0-5133 GCA_049323095.1 Thermodesulfobacteriota bacterium | reverse complement strand
CTCTCGGCACAGTAACACCGTTGCAGAAAAGCACCATGAGAGAGCCCGAAGGCGTTTCGCTGCGCGATAGCCTTAACAGCATATTCCGACGCCTGTATATCCTGAAGATTGTGATTGTGGTGCTGCCCCTATCCACTCTGCTGGTCTGTTACGTGATCCCTCCCGTGTTTCAGTCCAACGCGAAAGTGCTTGTCACCGCCAAAGATGAGAGGGCAGGATTGCTGCTCACTTCGCCTCAAGCGTCAGGGGCGGCCCATGTGAGTCTGAATGTGGAAGAGCTGGACTTGAACAGCGCCATGGAAATCCTCATGAGTCATGACCTGTGGACTCAAGCGGTGACCAAGTTGGGGCTCGAATTCTTTGAACGCGAGGCTAAACCCGGAATCTTGCAGCAGCTTAGATCGCAGGTGTCAGAGTGGATCAACGAGGTATTCGGTAGCGACAAGAAGCCGGACAGGACCATGACGACGGAGGACAAGGCACGTGAGCGCGCCCGCCGTCTGCT
This sequence comes from Thermodesulfobacteriota bacterium, assembly GCA_049323095.1. Classification (GTDB taxonomy): domain Bacteria; phylum Desulfobacterota; class Desulfomonilia; order Desulfomonilales; family Desulfomonilaceae; genus VGSG01. The sequence goes on along the minus strand of JBMOME010000293.1, from coordinate 4,628 downwards.
GGCCGGTTGCAAGGTGGTTCCGGTTCCAAAATCCAAGGTATTGGAAGTAAGTTTCCGGTACGACGACGCGGCAAAGGCTCAACAAATACTCGCAACCGTTCTGGATCTTTATCTGCCTTATCATTTGGAGGTTTACTCGCTGCCTGAGGCAAAGAGTTTCTTCTTAGGTCTCGGAATGCAATACAAGAAGGAGTTCGAAGAAGCGGACAATCGGCTGGCTGAATTCAAGAAGACATGGCAAATCGCCTTCCCGGAGAAGCAGAAGGAATCATTGATATCGCAGATCGGGTTGATTCGTGACTCGCTCGTGGACATATACGCCGGTATCAAGCAATACCAGAGCATGTTGGACATGTTCCACAAGGACGTGGTTCCCACAGGCCAATTGGTGATGGCTGGCGGTACCAGCCGAGAGAGCACAGTGATCACCGTGCTTGCCAGCCAGTTGCTGAGAGCCAGGCAGTCCAAGTTGGAAGTCCAAGAGAAGTTCCATCGCGAAACCCGCAACTATCGTGACGCGGATGCCATGGTTAACGATTTGAAGGCCGAATTTAAGCAAACGCTTGAGTCCGAGCTGGCCACACTCGACGCAAAGAGAAGAGCCCTAGAGACAGGCCTACAGCAAAAACAGCAAGATCTTGGCCAGCTGGAAGAAAAGGCTCAAGAAGCTGAGCGGATGGCATTGGAGTCTACCTTGGCCAAGGAACGGTACATCCAGTACTCCACCAAGGCCGAGGAGGCAGGCCTGGACACAAGCAGGCAGGGACGACAAATCGGCAACGTGCGCGTCGTGAGCAAGCCCTACTTTCCGGAATCTCCTGTTTTCCCCAATAAGACTCTCTTTCTCGCCGCAGCTTTAGTCCTGGCCTTTCCACTTGGTTTCGGGATCATTATGATCGCGAATTTCCTCGACAACACCTTTGACACTCCGCATGAGCTAGAATCGGTCACCGGGTACAAGGTTCTCGCGTCCTTCAGAAAACTCCCGGTGTCGAGTCCAGAGCTATCCTGATACCAACTGTCCTAGCAAAGAAGCTACAACGAATCATGAAAGGCTCCGGCTTCGACAAGCACTCCGGGGTTTCGCCTCGGAGATCTACAGACCGGACGGGCAACCACAAGGGTTGCCCGTACACCGGACCTCCAAACCCCCAAACGTAGACCCGACCGGGGGCGCCTGATGCCGACAACTTTCATAGGAATGTGCGCTAAACCGAGAACTTTATGGGCGGCCGCGTCCCTTCTCGGCCTCGCCTTGGTCTTTACGCAGGATGCGGCTTCTCAGTGGAGGTACGACTATGATGCTGGGACCATCATTGTGATGGACGCGGGCCGTATTACGGTCAAGGGCACCAGAGGGACGCACGTGCTCGTCCCGTTGCAGGCCTGTCAGTGGTGCCGCCTGAACGGGAGCGTGCTTGTGACTTTTGAGAGTCCCACGAGAGCTAACCTCAAGCCCAACCCGAAGAATCCTCGCCTCAAGCAGGTGCCGATGCTCGTGGTGCGGGATGGCCGGACGCTCCGATAGGACCCTCCCCTGCCATGCCCGTAGAATGGACTTCGGTGGGACAGGCGACCTGCCTGTCCATAGGGGTTTACAAAAGTCCTGACTTCTTGCAGTTAGAATCCAGTGAATGGGGATCGTGTCTTGGGTGCCACTGCTGGCTTGTCCAGCAGTGTTGGCGCAAAGAGCACTGCTGGACAAGCCAGCAGTGGCACCCACAAGTCAATCCGTGCTTACTTTCGAGCACTGCAATACAAATGACAGGCATCCAGCGGAACAAGGAGCCACCCTATCCTATTCGGCAATTTCAACGCTGCGCGGCGACGAGTCTGGTATACTGGTCCACGTAGCGGTTCACGAGCACTCCCCAGTCCCGGTTCTCCTCGACCCATCGTCGAGCTTTGATTCCCAGATCCTTACGAAGGCCCTTGTCTTCGAGTAACCTCCCCCACTTGGCCACAAGATCGTCAAGATCTTCGGACCGGAACAAGATCCCGTTGAGTCCGTCGGTCACGATTTCCCGGTGTCCGCCGATGTCGCTGGCGAGTACGGGCTTTTGCATGGCCATGATCTCCAAGGGCTTTAGAGGCGTCACGAGCCGTGTCTCGATTCCTTCGCGCCTCGGCAAGATCAACAGGTCGCAGGCTCGGTAATAATCCATGATGTCTTCGTGAGGCACCCTACCTGTGAAAACCACGCGATCGCAAACGCCAAGATCGATGGTCATCTTGCGAAGCTCGGCCTCGTGTTCTCCGTCACCCACCAGCAGGAGGCGCAGAGCCGGGAATCGTTCCTTGAGCCGGGCCGCGGCCTGGACTAGCAGATCTAATCCTTCGTAATAGAAGAACGACCCGATGTACCCCGCTACGAGTGCGCCCTCCAACCCTGCCCTTCGGACCAGATCTTGCGAAGGAACACCTGGGACAAACGTCTCAATGTCCACACCGTTGGGCACGATGAAGATCTTTTCGGGGCTGATTCCGCGCGAAGCCACCTCTCCTCTGAGAGCCTCGCTGATGACACAACACATATCAGCGCGTCTTAGCGCCGCGGTTTCCAGCAGGTGAATGCCGCGGTACGAGAGAGAATGCTCGGCCATGCTGTGGCGCGCCACGTGGGAAGCCTCCCAGATGCCACGTACTTCGTACACAGTCGGCAGGCCGGTCCAACGTCCCACCATGTCTCCAACAAGTCCGCAGGTGAAAGGAGAATGGGCATGGATCACTTCCGGACGGTGCATCCGAGCGACGCGCAGAGCAGTCTTCAGCAGCGAGACATTCTGAAGGATCCGGAAAGATGCCTTGAGCGAGCTTCCGTCCTTTACATCCTTAGTGCCGGGAAGAATGCGGCCCCCAGTCCTGAAGTACCTGATCCCGTCAATGAACTCGCTCTTTTCTTCATCGAGCGGGCCGAGGGGAGCCTGGGACGGAGACGTGATTACCAGCGGCTCCAGCCCATTCTTTCTCTGACTGACCACAATCTGCCGGCTGCGGATAGCGTACCCGTGCGTGCCCGGCACCGAGCGATGCATGAGATGCATGATCCTCATTATGTCCACTCAGAAACTCGCCTGGTATTACGTTGCCTACAGTGTGCAGAATCACGGGCTTATGAGTTCAGCAGGCGCTGAAGCAACTGCCGATAGATCTCATACTGGCTTTGCCAGTTGAACTCCCGCGAACGCTCAGCCGCGCGGCGAGCAAGCCTCTGCCTCAATTCCGGATTGTGATACAGCTCGCTGATTCTGCGGGCGAGAGCCTCGCAATCGCCTGAAGGCACAAAAGCAATTGCATCCTCTCCGAAATATTCTTCGAGCACGGAAAGCCTAGTCCCCACGATGCACAGGCCCACATTGGCCATTTCAGGGATCTTCAGAGACATGGCAAGGTCCATGTGGCAGTCCCGTAGCGCAGGATAGACGCCCAGGTCCGCCTCTCCCATGATGGCAGGCATCTGATCCAACGGCACAGGCTCGTCAACTTGGATCATATCCTCCACCCCGAGTTCCTTCGCAAGGCTGAGAGCTTGTTTCAGGCCAATCCCCTCGTGAACTATCTTGGGCACGACCCGCAGTCGCAGATTCGGGATCTCGGACCTTAGTAAGGGCAATGCCCTTATAACGACATCGAGCCCGTACCTGGGGGCCACGGTGCCCACATAGAGCAGGGTGAACCTCTCCTTCCTCGATGAGGTCCGCGCCGGATTCGCGGGATGCTTGAATATCCGTTCGTCGGCAGCGTTCCGGACCACAGTGATTTTGTCGGGCGGAACACCCCGTTGCACGAGGAGTTCCTTGAAAGAATTGGTGGCAGTAATCACGTGACTGCTGAACGCGACCGAGACCTTCTCGATAAAAGCCTGGATACGGACCAGCGGATGCCTGGGGCTCAAACTCAGCTTGGATTGAGTCACTTCGGGCACCGGATCGTGCAGGTTGAGGACGACCGGACATCCGCGAAGCCTCGGCCAAAGCGCGCAAAAGACGATGAAGTCCGGCATGTTATGTACGTGCACCAAGTCGTACCGGTACCGGATGTCTAGCCACGTCAGGTAGAGGCCCATAAGGAAGACCGAATAAAGCCACTCCATCGCGTGCAAAAACCCTTCACGGCGGCTCCTGGTCAGCGGTATGGGGTAAATCATGATGTTCTTGCGCTCCCGCGGGAGCTCGCCACGGTCCGAGGCCAGGCAGATCACGTCCACCAGCATGTTGTCCTCGGCCAGGTACTCCGCGTAACGCCGTACTCGGGAATCGCGCTGGTAAATGCTGTGCGTGAGCATGCAAAGCCTGATAGGCCTGGTGCGACCCAACCATACCTCCATTGAAAAGGCCTTATCTTAAGCATACCCAAAAGGCTGCAACGTATGATCAAAGTCCTCGGCTTCGGCGTGCACTCCGTGGCTTCGCCTCGGAGATGGGCAGCAAGAGCGCCCCGTTGCGCAATGATTTGGAGGGGAGACTCATCTCCCCTCCAAACCTCCCCATACGTAAACCCAACCTAGTGTTCTGTCCCACAAATAGCTTGTGGAATGATTTTGATTGTGCCATGTTTCCCATCAAGCAAACTTGGAGGGAGACAACGACATGGCACGGCCCAAGAAACAAGAAATCGCACTTTCTGAG
>JBMOME010000292.1:0-5143 GCA_049323095.1 Thermodesulfobacteriota bacterium | reverse complement strand
TCCCGTATTGTGAGACGGTTCACGATCGTATCGCACTGGAAATAGCGCGTGGATGCACGCGAGGCTGCCGATTTTGCCAAGCCGGTATGCTCTGCCGACCTGTGCGGGAGCGCGAGCCGTTGTTGGTCATGGACTTGATCCGGCAGAATGTCGCCTCAAGCGGCTGGGAAGAGGTCTCGCTGCTGTCCCTCTCCAGCGGGGATTACTCGTGCATCGGTGGGCTTCTTTCCGCTCTGACGCACGAATTCACGCCGGACAAAACCGCGATTTCGCTCCCATCGTTACGAACGGAATCTCTCGATGAAGAGATCGCGAACGAAATTTGCAAAGTGCGAAAGACCGGCTTTACGCTCGCTCCTGAAGCCGGTACCGACCGATTGCGCCGCGTCATCAACAAGGGCAACACGGTGGAGGATCTCGAACATGCCGTACGAGCGGCTTTTGCGGCAGGGTGGAGATCGCTCAAACTCTACTTCATGATCGGGCTCCCCCACGAGACCGACGAAGATCTCTACGGGATTGTCGGCCTTATTAAGAAAGCAGTCGGTTGGGCTTCAGGCGGGAGAATCACCGCATCTGTTTCCACGTTTATCCCGAAACCGCATACGCCGTTTCAGTGGGCCGCGCAGATCGGCATGGAGGAGACGCTCCGCAGACAGCAATCCATTCGGCACCACTTCAGGAAAGGCAAGGCCCAGGCGAAGTTTCACGACCGAAGGATCACCTTTCTTGAGGGCGTGCTCGCTCGCGGCGATCACAGGCTGGCAGAGGTTATTGAAAAGGCTTTTCAGAAAGGCGCCCGCTTTGACGGGTGGGACGACCAACTCAAGTTCGATGCCTGGATGGAGGCATTCCGGGAAGCCCACATCAACCCGCAGAGCTACCTCGCAGCAAGAGACCTCAATGAAGCGCTTCCTTGGGACTTCATAGAGACCGGGATAGACCGCGACTTCCTGATCCGCGAATGGGAAAAAGCCCTGGCAGAGGAGCCCACGGAAGACTGCCGTTTCGGGAGCTGCGAGAGTTGCGGCGCATGTGATTTCGACCGGATCTATCCGAAGAAAGCCGAGTGTGCTGTTCAGAGTCTCAAGGAGTCAGAGCAGGAGCCCTTCGAACCAGACGAAGAATTAGTCACCACGTACCGCCTCCGGTTCGCGAAGCGGGGCAGGATGCGCTTCCTGGGCCATCATGACGTGGTCCGGACTTTTCACAGGGCGTTCAGAAGGGCCAGAGTGCCGTTGGCCCATTCAAAGGGATTCCACCCTAAGCCCAAATTAAGGTTCTCTCCGCCAATTCCCGTGGGTGTAGAAAGCGTCGCCGAATACCTGGACTTCGACGTGGTTGGCGGCCTGTTCTCGGCTCAAGCTTTACTGGAAGCTCTGGCATCGAAACTTCCTGAAGGGCTGGAACCCTTGGAACTACACGAATTTCCATTGAAAAATCAATCCATTTCTGGCACAATTCGCGAGATTACATATCAAGTAGCAGCTCCAAGTTCGGTTTCGACTGAGGATCTCGGCCGGAAGATAGAGCAATTTGTGGCATCGCCCACGTTCCCGGTCACCAGAGAATTCAAGGGTAAATCCCGGTCCTGGGACCTCAAGGAATGGGTGATGGGTCTCGATGTCTCTGATTCCAAGCTGACCGTCACACTCAGGGCTGATTCCGGCGGATCGGTAAACGTGATGCTGGCTGTGGCGTCCATATTGGGCCTCAACCCCAGTGACGGTCGGGCGCTCAGGATATTCAAGCAATCGGCTCGAGTGGAGCAAGCTGCACAGGGCGCTGAGGAGCGTTCCTATGGCCACTAACGAAATCGTGATGAACATCACCGAGCGGGAGACTCGGCTGGCTCTTATTGAAAACGGCCAGGTGGTGGAGTTCCACGTGGAGCGCCACGGGGAACGAGGCATCGTCGGGAACATCTACAAGGGGCGAGTCATCAGGGTGTTGCCGGGGATGCAGGCTGCGTTTGTGGAGATCGGCCTTCCCAGAGCAGCCTTCCTCTACGTCGGGGACATTCACCCTCACATCCACGACCTGGATTTCATGGTAGACGAGGACGAGGAGAAAGAGCCGGAAGGAGAAGAAGCGGAAATCCAGGCCGAGATCACCGAAAGAATCGCGGTAACTCCGCCCATAGAGGATCTCATCCGCGAAGGCGAAGACATCCTCGTCCAGATATCCAAAGAGCCCCTTGGCAGCAAGGGCGCGCGTATCACGTCGCACATCAGCATTCCCGGCCGTCACCTTGTTTTCATGCCCACAGTAGATCACATCGGCGTCTCCAGGCGCATCGAGAACGAAGAGGAACGACAACGACTCAAAGAGATCATCGCGGGAATCAAACCGCCCTCGTGCGGCATCATCGTGCGCACTGTGAGTGAACACGAGGATCGGGCAAAGCTGGAGCAGGACCTGAAGTTTCTGACCGAATCCTGGCAACGTATTCTGGAGAAGGAGAAGAAGGCGCCCGCGCCCTCGCTCATTTATGAGGATCTGGATCTGTCTCTGCGTGCGGTAAGAGACCTCTTTACTGAAGATGTGGACCGCCTCGTGGTGGATTCGCCCAGGCATTACCGCCGTATCGTGGAGTTTATCGACACGTTCATGCCCTCTCTGAATCAGTGCGTGGAACTGTATGACGGCGATGAGCCGATCTTCGACACCATGGGCATTGAAATGGAGCTCAATAAGGCCCTGGGACGCAAGGTTTGGCTCAAGTCAGGCGGATATATCAACATCGATTTCACTGAAGCTCTCGTGGCGATAGACGTGAACACAGGCCGCTATGTGGGGAAACGAAACCTCCAGGAAACCATACTCAAGACCAACTTGGAGGCTGCCAAAGAGATCGCGTATCAGCTCCGATTGAGAAATATCGGAGGCATCATAATCGTAGACTTTATCGACATGGACAGGACGCCGGACCGGGAAAAGGTAACCAACGCGCTCCAGGAGATTCTCAGGAAAGACAAACAGAAAACGAACATCCTCAAGATCTCCGAACTGGGGCTTGTACAAATGACCCGGAAGCGCACCCGAGAGAGCCTCACCAGGACGCTGTGTCAGTCATGCCCTTATTGCGAAGGAAAAGGCTTCGTCAAATCACCCACCACTGTAGGCTATGAAATCCTCAGAGCCGTCAGCCATCACCTGTGCGACGACCACACAAGAGGCGTCCAGGTGACCGCACACCCCGAGATCGTGAAGATGCTCCTGGAAGAGCAGAGCGAAGAGCTGGAACGCATCCAGAACAAATACGCTACTCGGATACAACTCAACGCGGATCCTAACCTCTATCAGGAACAGTACGATATCGCGAGCATGTAACTGGGAAGAGTTTCTAAATTCAGCTGTTTGGAAAGCATTCGCCCGGGTCTGTCATTGCGAGGACCCCGGACGTAATCCGGGGGACGAAGCAATCTCGCCGTGTGCTTCTTTGGAGATTGCTTCGCTGCGCTCGCAATGACACCATCGACCTGGCTCTCTATCTAAGCCTGGCTGAAAACCCAGGAGTTGCTTTCAGAACCGGCCAATTCTTGAGATGGTTATGCCAAGGATTTCTTTATTCCTATCCATGTCATATTCTTGAGCGCATCGCCTCAACATTGCACGGCATTTATCCTTGATCTCTTCATTGACTTCGTGCACAGATCCGGTTACCGTGTGCGTCATTCTAGGCCCCATCTCTCCTCGATCGGGATTCATAAGTCATGACCGACTCGGAAATAAAGGACCTCACCATCGAGATTCTGCTGGAGATCCGCAGTGAAATTCGGTCCATGCGCTCCGCGTTCGAGGCCCGTTTCGAAGCGCTGGAAAAGCGGATGGGTGCCATCGAAGGCCGGATGGGTGCCATCGAAGGCCGGATGGATGCCATCGAAGGCCGGATGGATGCACTTGAAGCGCGCGTGGGGGCACTCGAAACCCGCGTGGCTGCACTGGAGACTCGGATTGAGAGATTAGAACGTCGTTTCGACAAGCTGGAGAACAGAGTTGAGATTATCCACCACGATCTGAGAAAGTTCGCGTCCGTGGTTAATGAAACAGTCCTGCACTACGCTGAAGAGATGGACAGCGTCCGAGACCGGCTGAGCTCCATTGAAAGCAAGCTCGGGCCCACGCCCCCGTCTGAGTGATCTCATCGCCACCTTTGGGTCAAAATCGATCGGACCCTGACATGCGCGGCTCGTGATTCGTGCCCCGGAGTCATTCGGAAACAAGCCCCATTGAAGCTCAAATCGAAAAAGAGACCTCAAAGCTGGACGGGAAATGTGCAAACCGTCGAGGTAGGGGAACGCCTGCGGCTGATCCCGTACTGGGAACGAGCCTTTGCCGCGGACGATCGTATCAATATAGTCATCGACCCTGGACCTTCCTTTGGCGCGGGCGATCATCCCAGCACCATCATGGCTCTGGAACTGCTGGAATTCGCCATCGCCGCGTTTGCTAAACAAGGGGATGGTCCCACGGTCCTCGATGTGGGCACCGGTACCGGAGTGCTCGCTATTGCAGCTCGGGTTCTTGGCGCGAGCTTCACCGTGGGCTTTGACACAGACTCGGCCGCGGTCTACACGGCAAGACGCAATTTCAGGCTCAACCACATAGCGCACAATGACAGGCAAGGCGGCTCGGAACTCTTTGTGGGCAGCACAGAAGCAGTGGCCGCAACCTTTGACGTCGTGTTGGCCAATCTGGCCGCTCCAACCTTGATCAGGTTGTCGCCTGACCTGTGCCGATTAACGAGCCGGTTTTCGATTCTCTCGGGGATCGCGGAGGCCATGAAAGAAGCTGTGCGGGAGACCTACGCTTCGCTCGGTCTAGAACTCGTAAAGCGTATGGAAAGGGAAGAGTGGAATGCCGGATTATGGATGCGGCCGGGCTAACTGCGCTGAGCTTTTTCCAATAAAAGTCATCGGCGTGAAGTACCCTAGGTCGGACCTCCGTATGGGGTGGTTTGGAGAAGAGATCATAGGCGTTAAAATAAGGCTGAACCCACTCTCTGAATTTTGGTGTCCCGCAGGGACACTCAGATAGTAGCCCGGCAATTCATTGCCGGGTGAGGCGAACCATCAAAGAATAACATCTCTTAGTCCCGGAGGGACGGCAGAATTACTACGGAACCCGAACCCTATCCGCC
>JBMOME010000291.1:0-5151 GCA_049323095.1 Thermodesulfobacteriota bacterium | reverse complement strand
GAATTGTTCCTGATCTCCAGGTGAATATCGTTCCCGGCATTACTTCCTACCATGCAGCCGCGTCTCTGGCGTGCACTCCTTTAGCAGAAGGTGAAGAATCCTTTCATCTCGTGTCCGGAGTCCGGAATTCTACACGGCTTCGAGAGATCCTGGAGACTTCCGAGAACGTGGTTGTGCTCAAGACCTATCGTTCCTTCGACGACATTCGGCTCACACTTGAGGAACTCGGGCTACTCGACAGAGCCGTTTGCGTGATGAGGTGCGGCTTGGAAGGAGAGACCGTGCTTCAAGACATGGGCTCGCTGACGAGCGATCAAATGCCCTACTTATCTCTGATCATCGTGAAAAAGAAGGGAATCGGTCCGTAGCCCCGGTCATTGCGCCCCAATTTCCCGTGTGTTACTCATAACAGGAACAGCTCTTGCGAGGTCCCACCGATGGAGGAATGCAAGCTTTATAGTCTGAGCACGTGCAGCCACTGCAAATCGTGCAAAAGATTCCTCGGCGAATGCGGAATCGAATTTGAGTTCACGGACGTAGATCTTCTCCCCGATGAAGAACGGAACGAAGTGATAGAAGAGATCAAACGCCTCACTGCCAAATGCGCCTTCCCGACTATCGTGATCGGCAGCCGGGTAATTGTGGGTTTCAAAGAGGACGAGATACGGGAAGCACTGGGGATAAAGCGCGCGTAGATCCATGCGGCGTCAAACCCCCTGTTGAAGCTGCTCTGAAGCGGTGTTTGCGGCTGACCCCTACTCGTGAAGAATTAATGTAACCAAATGCGTCGTGGTGGCATCTAATAATTAAGACCTGTCGCATGGTCTTGAATGTGAATCGGAGGTGACGCCATGAAGTGGATATACGTCACGCTGTTGGTCTCGCTGTTGTTCCTGGGCCTTTCAGGCGCTCCGGAACCGGCCCTGGTTACGGCCCAGTATTGGGGCGACGGATCCTCACCGGCCTTTGATCGAACAGCTTGCGAGCAGGACTGCCGATACAAGTACGGGGTGGATCCGCTAAGCTGGCGAGGCGGGGGCTCCAGTTGGTGGCATCGCTACTACGCGTGCATCCAGCAGTGCAATGACATCTTCTGGAAGGAATTCGACCGCCAGTACGATCAACGCAAGAGTGAATGATCAAGAGCGTGGTGCGGCTCCACAACTGAACATCGTGTAATGCACGGGATACCCCGCGTGAGCGGTACGATCCCAAGGGTGGAATGCGGCTGGTTATGCTTGCCTAGGTAATCTATTTCATAGATAAGGGCGCGCATTCGGGTGCCACTGACCTGAGCTTGCTCAGGTCAGTGCTGTGCCAACACCTGCAGATGCCACTGACGTGGTCCCCAGGTCAGTGGCACCCGATGTCCAATGAGATCTCTGAAACAAACCGGTAAGTCTGGCCTTCTCCGCAGGGCGGCGTAAGACATTCTCCTGCTTGATAAAAGAGGACGGTATGAGGAGTTGCATGTAGTGGCACACTGAAGGTGGTCCTCACGGGTGAAGCCTCCAGGAAGGTTGACAAGCTGGCAACCTGTGGGATCAACCGTAGGGCCGTGATTCATCACGCCCTGCAATCGGGCGCAATGAATTGCACCCCTACTACTGGGCCTCATCGATGGATTGCGCCAGGGATTATTGATACTGGCTTTTTTTTGCGCGCGGCCAGACAGTCTTATTCATGGGCGCAGGTCTCAACGCACCTTGCCATAGTTCTGATAAAGAGCTTTTACGGTCTCGCAGGAATTAGCCCGGGGATCGTCCACCGGCTAGCCGGCGCTTCCGGTTCCATCAGCGCGAAAACCAAAGCTTTTTGGGCGGGCGTAAGAGGGGCGCGAGGAGCCGATTGAGCAGCCTGTTCTTCGGCTATGGATGCTTCCCATATTGCGCTGTTGAACGCGCTTACGAGCGCCATCCTGTGCTGTTCCCGCTCGGCCTCGAGATATTCCTTATTGGCTTCTTCCAGCCGCCCGATCGCGTCGCTGAGGGCCTTGTTCTTTGGCTGCAACGCCAGTGCCTTCTTAAGGTCTGCAACTGCTGAGAATCGATCACCAGCAAGATACTCGGACCAGCCAAGCCCGATCATTGCCGCGGCGTTGCTCGGATCATCCGCCAAGATCTTCCAGAAGGAATCTGTGGCAGTATTTATTTCCCCCAGTTGCAGTTTCGTGTACGCGAGACAGGTACGGGCAATCATGTCTCCGGGATAATACAGAAGGAGCTTCTGCAAGCGTTCGGCAGCCTTCTTGTAGTCGCGCTTGCCGTAAGCCGCGAGGCCCGTGGCCAGAAGGGCCTTGTAATTCTGAGGATCCGCCTCAAGGGCCTTCTCGTACATGGGTAGAGCATCTGCCAGCTTCCCTGATTTCTGCAGATCGAGCGCTTTCTCAAAGAACGCTTCCGCGTCCTCCTGGGCAAAAGCGGGCATCCACTCGACTGCCGAACTCACGATGAGCAACACGGTGAGGATCGTCAAAAAGATGCGGGCCATTCCATACTCTCCTGATACATCGTGGCAGGAACCTTCAGGTGTCTCTGTCGTGGTCCAAGCCAGTGAATTAGAAGAAAGGCGGTGTCGGTCGCGGCTGAACGGGCAGGACCTTTTTCTTGTCGGCTCCTTCCCCGCCCATGAGGCCCAGCAAAGCGTCCTTTTCCGCTGCGGACCAGCCCTGCTGTGACTGAGACGTCTGTCCCGGCGCGGCCGCGGCTTGGGCTATAGCTCTATTGAACACGCTCTTCATCCGGAAGCTCTCTTCTTGTCGGGAAGCCTCCAGAGCTTCCTTGTTTGCGTCCTGGAGGCGGCCGACGGTGTCGCGGAGAGCTTTATTACCGGGTTGCTTGCCCAGGGCCTTCTTCAAATCCTCTAGCGCCGAGAAACGGTCGCCCGCGAGAAACTCAGACCAGCCAAGGCCGATCATCGCCGCGACGCTGCCCGGATCATCCGCAAGTATCTTCCAGAACCCCTCCTTTGCGGCAGTCAATTCCCCGAGCTGGAGTCTGGAGTATGCAAGGCAGGTGCGAGCGGTGATGTCATTGGGATAGTAGACGACGAGGGTCCCCAGCCTATCTGCGGCTTTCCTGTAGTCGCCTCTACCGTAGGCCGCGAGACCTGTGGCGAGCAGTGCCTTGTAATTCTCCGGGTCTGCTTCGAGGGCTTTCTCATACATCGGAAGGGCGGCTTCTAGATCTCCGGAAACTTGCAGGTCCAAACCCTTCTTGAAGAGCTCTTCGGCAGCGTCCTGCGCGTAACCCGGAAGCGCGAAGATCGTCAAAAACCCCACGAGAAGCAGAGACAGTAGCCTTGCATGAATGCCGGCCATGAGATCTCCCCCTCCTTGCTCCGCTCGCTGCGGTTCTAGCCCTTCAATTCCTTGATCTTCTCCTGGAGAGCGGGGACCACGTCCAGAAGATTTCCCACAATGCCGTATTGGGCTACCCGGAAGATGGGCGCCTTTGCGTCCTTGTTTACCGCGATGAGCAGCGGGTTGCCCTTGATTCCGCCAAGGTGCTGGAACGCTCCGCTGATGCCCAGCGCCATATACACTTTTGGTTTCACTTCTACGCCGGAAGTTCCCACCTGATGGTATTTGGGAAGGAGGCCCTTGTCCACGATGGGGCGTGAACAGGCCAGAACACCTCCCATGGCATCCGCCAAAGCCTGGAACATTTCCATATCCGGCTCGTCGCCGATGCCGCGACCAATCGAGACTATGATGTCCGCTGACGCGATGTCCACGTCACCTTTTTCCGCCTCAACGAACTTAAGGAAGCGCTTGCGCAGGGATTCGCTTGCGATAGGGGAGGGGACCTTCTCGATCGCGCCCGCGGCCGTGCCTGACGGAGTAAACGAGAATGCGCCGCTCCGCAGGGTGGCTACCACGTTATCTGCATTCTGGAAGGAGACCAGTGCATTCACCTTGTAGCTATACATCTGCCGAAGGGCCAAGAGTCGGCCGTCCTGCACCTCAAACCCCAAGCAGTCAGGTGCGTAAGCCGCGTCAAGAGAAGCGGACAGCCCCGAGGCCAGATCGATAATTGAGTTGGAACTGCCCATGAGTAGCACGTACGGGCCGCGGTCCTTCAACAGCGCGACCAAGACTTTGATGAACGCGTCTGAGTTGAACTGCTCCAACTTCGGGTCATCCACTGCCAGTACTTTCGGGCACTCTTTGGCAACCTGCTCGGCCAAGGGGTCCACGTTGGAGCCCAGCAGTACGACCGTCAACTCGGCTCCCAGTTTCCCCGCAAGATCTCGCCCTGCCGCGATCGCATCCCAGGTGGTATCCCTGAGCTTCTGCTGCCTGTGCTCTGCTAATACGAAAACGTTCTTCATCAGGCGATACCCCCTTTCTCCTTCAGGATCTCAGCCAGTCGAGTCGCGGCCTCTTCCGCGCTCCCTTGGATGATCTCCGCTCCCTCACCTTCAGGCGGAAGGAAGACCTTCTCGATGCGTGTTCGGGAGCCTTGGCTGCCGACTTTGCTTTCGTCCACACCAACGCCTTCGCGATCCACGACCGGGATTTCCATTCCCGCGACCTTGCGCACAGCTCTGATGGAGACAAACCTGGGCTCATTGAGGCCGGTGGCAACTGAAATGACCGCGGGCAAATCCATCTCCAGGTTTTCCGACAGCCCACCCTCAAGTTCTCGGATGATTTCAACCTTGCCATCCTGAATCGAGATCTTGTGCACCAGTGTAGCCCCCGGCACACCCAGCATTGCGGCCAACATCCCGCCCAATTGGCCCGCACAGTCATCGTCCGCTTGGGTACCGGTCAATACGACATTGAACGGGCGGGCCTTGATGAACGCAGCCAAAATGGACGCAACCGCGTAACCGTCCGATGCCTTGAAAGAATCATCCCAAAGTTGGTAAGCCTCGTCCGCACCGCGGGCAAGCCCCTCTCGGAGCATCTCCTCAGCGTCTTCAGGAGCTACGCTGACCAGTGTCACCTTGCCGCCCACCTTTTCCTTGATTTGGACAGCCTCTTCAATAGCAAAGCGATCCCAGTCGTTTATGTCATAGTCCAGATCGTCCTTCTTGATGTCCCGGCCCTCTTTATCAACGACTACGTCCGCCTCGGAGGTATCCGGCACCCACTTGATGCATACGATGATATCCATAGTTCCTCCCACCTGTCTGAATCACGCG
>JBMOME010000290.1:0-5173 GCA_049323095.1 Thermodesulfobacteriota bacterium | reverse complement strand
TTCGTGGCACGGTTCGCGACGGGCACCTGGTTCACCGCGACGGTCTTGTCCTTGCCCTTCTTGGGCTCAATTCTAAGGACATCATTGACTGAGACCAGTTCCACGGCCGCTACCCGGGCATCCTGCGCGAGCCTGATCAACCGCACTCCCTGGCCTGGACCCGCGAGCACAGAGACCTGTTCGGTAGGAAAGACGAGGAGTAGCCCGTTATCTGCTGCGATAGCAACCAGTTTCTCACTGCCTGAGCGTACAGCCACCACCTCGGCGCCTTCGGGCAGGCCCGCGATTTTGCGTCCGAGCCGTTTGGTGGGCTCCCGGAGCATATCATAGGCAAAACGGAATCCCCGGCCGTGACTCGTAGCCACCAGCCCTATCACATCCGGCCGCTCTTGCCCCGGCTGCGGGACTTGTGGACTCTCCTGCTCCATAGGGGAAAAGAGATCTCCCTGAGCAATTTCACGTTCAAGCGGCTCGAGCCCGAGCGGCTCTTCCTCCGGAACCGGGGCTTCAGCCTGCTTTGCCGGCGCTGCAATCGGGTCTGGAGCGATGAAGCCCACCATATGTTCGCCGTCCACCATGGTAAAGAGGGTGCCCAGCGGCTCGCCGAATCCTGAAGTAGCAGGCACCTCCAGGACGCGCATCACGTAGACCTTGCCCATATTGGAGAAGAACGCGACCGTGCGATCCGTCCGCGTCCTTGCCATCGAGAACAAACCATCCCCTTCGCGAAATTTTACCGCGGCGGGATCATCCACCTCCATCTTGACTCGCCGCACCCAACCCTGTTGGGACACGATGACCGTGGCATCTTCGTGTTCCACGAAGTCATCTGGGTTGTATTCGGTTGCCACCGCGTCCGTGTGTTTGACAATCTGTGTGCGTCGGTCGTCACCGAATCGCTTCTCGATGTCGGCAAGCTCCTTGTCCACGATCTTCCACAGCCGCTTGGGGTCGGCCAAATCGCGGGCAATGGTCTCCGCCTCGTTCCGTTTGCCCGCGAGCTCCTCCAGGAGCTTGTCTTTTTCCATTTCTACCAGTCGGTACAGACGCATCTCCAGGATCGCGTTCACCTGCTCGTCATCCAGGCCGAACGTCTCTTTGAGGCGCGATGCGGCTTCCGCGCGGTTCCCTGCGGATCGGATAATGTCCAAGGCCTTGTCCAGATCGGTGAAAAGGGTGGCAAAACCTTCCAGGAGATGGATCCTCTCCTGCAGGATGGACAAGCGATGGCGCAATCGGCGTATGGTCGTTTCGTACCGAAAATCGAGGAATCGCCGGATAATGCTCGCCAAACTCAGCCGCTCCGGCACACCCTGGGCTGTGACCGCGATGAAATTCACTGGAAAGTTAATCTGGAGGTCCGTGTGCCTGTACAGAAACGCCATGACGGCTTCCGGATCCACATCCGCGCTTCGTAATTCCAGGACGACGCGCACATCTTCCGCGCTCTCATCTCTCACGTCTTGGACGTGCTTAAGTTTCTTCTCCCTGATAAGGAGCGCAATGCGTTCCACCAGGCGCGCCTTGTTCACTGAATATGGGATGGACGTGATTATGAGATTGAGACGGCCTTTCTTAGGGCTTTCACCCGTATAGGTCCCTCTGAGTGCGATCGAACCATGCCCTTCCGAATAGATCTGAGCCAGTAACCCCGGTTGGTCGAGGATCTCTCCTCCTGTGGGGAAATCAGGTCCCTGGATATACCTGAGAAGATCCACCGTCTGCGCATTTGGGTTGTGAATCGCAGCACGACAAGCAGCAAGCACCTCCTTGAGATTGTGAGGCGGAAACGAGCAGCTCATGCCGACCGCAATGCCCGAGGACCCATTAAGGAGGAGATTGGGCAACGCGGCAGGAAGCACGTCGGGTTCTTTGCCCATCGCGTCGTATGTGGCGCGGAAATCAGTGGTCCCCTGTTCGATTTCACGAAGAAGCAGGTCGGCAAACGCGCTCAGCCGCGTTTCGGTGTAACGCATGGCCGCGGGCGCATCTCCGTCAACCGAGCCGAAATTCCCCGAACCTTCCACCAACGGGTATCTAAGGCTAAAATCCTGGGCCATACGCACGAGCGCGTCGTATGCGGCTTGGTCCCCGTGCGGATGGTACTTACCGATTACCTCTCCTACTACCGCGGCTGATTTCCTCATCCTGGCGGCATCACTCAGCCCCATAGCGTGCATCGCGTAGAGGATACGCCGGTGAACCGGTTTTAGGCCGTCTCGCACGTCGGGCAAAGCCCGAGATACGATCGTGGAGAGCGCGTAAGCGAGATACCGCTTCTCCACTTCCTCATGAAGCGGAGTCTTCTGAGGCCGGTTCTTGTCGATTGTCCAAACTTGGGCGCCCATGATCTTCTTATTCCCCGGTAGAGGTTCTCTTACGTCTGCGTCCCAGCCTACCATTCCGACGAGCAAGCATATACTCAGGCACGCATTTATATATCAAGGATAAGTTCATGTCTATGCTCGGTGTTCTTGGCCACTCGTGCCCATTCCAGGACACATTCGCAGGGGTCTCGAATAAGGCAGGTCGATTTCTCATACGATTTTCGACGGCTTTCACGGTATAATACCCCCGCACGGCGAATGCGATGAGGCATGGGAATGACTCGGGTGAAGATAAATGCTCGGGATGCTGCCCTCGATATCCGGGCCGGGCTGAGCGACGGCGAAATGATGCTGAAGTACGGGCTCTCTGCTCGAGGCCTCCAGAGTCTGCTCGCAAAACTGGTTGAAAACGGGCTGCTGAAGCGGGCTGAGGTGACTCTGTGGAGCGGCGCGTCCGATCACACGCTAAACCTGGACGTGTATCGGTGCCCCGCGTGCAACATGCCTCAGTTCTTCGAATTTGAGGAATGCCCTCAATGTGGTGTCATTGTCTCCAAGTTCCGTCAGAAACAGGCGCCTCCGGCTGTGCAAGTCTCGGAGAAACCGGCGGCAGAGCGCCCTGAGACCTCCCCGCCTTTGAACGTACCGGCCGGGGAAGTCTTCTTCCGCGGAAACGCGCAGCGCGACGGGGTCTTTCCTGGCACGGCATTGCGATCTCGTGCCCGCGTGAAATGGCGCTTCAAGACTGCGGGATGGATCCCGGGTTCGCCGGCCGTAGTTGTAGGGCGCGCCCACTTTGGGAGTCTTGACGGACATTTCTATTCCGTGGACGCACTCACGGGCCAAGAAAAATGGCGCTTTGACACCGAATCGTCAATACACTCCTCCCCCGCGGTGGCCCAATCGACTGTCTTTTTCGGCAGCTTGGATGGGAGCCTGTACGGACTCGATCTCTCTAGCGGCAAGCAGAAGAATAAGTACGCCACGTCGGGGCCGATTTACTCCTCGCCGGCCATCTTTCAGGGGAACGTATACGTGGGGAGTCTCGACGGAGGCCTCCACGGATGGGACATAGAGACGGGCTTACAGAAATGGAAGTTCCGGACAGGCGGGCCGGTCTACTCCACCCCTTCGGTTGCTCACGGCGCGGTCTACTTTGGAAGCTTCGACGGGCACCTGTATTGCGTCAGTCTCCACGATGGCAAGGAGATCTGGCGTTTCAAGACCAGCGGGCCCGTGTCCAATTCCGCCGCGGTTACGCAGAGCCGGATCTTCTTCGGTTCGATGGACGGACACGTTTATGCGACGGAAGCCAAGACCGGCAAGGAGATCTGGCGATTCCAAACCGGGGACAAGATCACATCCCACATTGCGGCCCTTGCGGATCTCGTCTGCTTCGGGAGCGCGGACACGATCTTCTATGCAGTGGAACCCGTGACGGGTCGTGAGAAATGGCGATTCAAGACAGGGGGCGGGGTTTGCGCGGGTCCGTCAGTGGTCGAAAACGTCGTCTATTTCGGGGGCACAGATCATCACGTCTATGCCGTGGATCTCTTGACGGGAAATGAACTTTGGCGGTTCAAGGCCGGCGGAGCGATCTATTCGTGCCCTGTCATCGTTAATGGCCTCGTCTACTTCGGGTGTGACGACAATTTCGCATACGCGCTGGAGTAGACCTTTCGGCCATCTCTACTCTTTCTTCTTAAATCGGATACCTTTTACGTTCTTGACCTGGGCCCCCCTGAAGCTCGTCTGACCCACCTTCACTCCTGTGAAATCCGCTCCATCGATCACGGCCCACGAGAAATCCGCGCGCGTCAGGTCCGCTTGTACGAAGAGGGTGCCCAACATGCTGATACCGCTCAGTTTCGTTCCGGAGAGTGTGCTCCCTGACAGATCCGCAGAGTCAAGCTTCGAGCCGTGAAGATCCGACTCGGAGAGATCCACTCCTCGCAGGTCGGCTCCCGTCGCGTCTACCGCGTGGAACTGACCTCTGGCCATCTGGGCATTGGGGAGCTTGGCTCCAACCAGCTTCACCTGGTCAAATTTGGCTTCCGTGAGGTTCGCGGATGACAGATCCGCAGACGACAAATCGCCTTTCTCCATCCTAACCGACGAGAGATCCGCCTCCGGGAACTGAGCCTCGGCCGCTTCCGCTTCCGAAAAGTCCGCGCCGGGAAACCGCGCTCCGGCAGCCCTAAGGTTGCCGAGGTTGGCGCCCTTCAGGACGGCGCGACGAAGATGCGCTTCGGACAAGTCAGCTCCCGTCAAGTTCGCAGCAGTCATGTCGGCTTCATTGAGATTCGAGCCAACGAGTCGAGCGCCGGACAAATTCGCGGACTTGAGTTTCGCGCCGTCGAGCTTCGCGCCTTTGAGATTGGCCCCGGTAAGCTTCGCATCGTCGAGCGTAGCGCTGGAGAGCCTTGCTCCTTCCAGATTCGCGTTCGACAGATCCGCGCCGGTGAGGTTGGCCTCGGTAAAGTCGGCCCCAACGAGCCGGGAATTCGACAAGTTGCACGAAGAGAGGTTCGCTCGCTCTATTTTGGCTTCGGAAAGGTCAACATTGGTAAGAGTGGCGCCCGTGAGCTGGGCAAACGACAGATCAACTCCCTTCATCTTGTTTCCCGTGAGCCGCATCTTGGAAAGATCTGCGGAGGCAAGTTGCGCACCTGAGAAATCCGCTTTCGCCCAAGTGGCCTTGCTCAGCTTTGTCTTCGTAAGATCAGCGCCGGAAAGGTTGGCTTCGGTCAGGTTTGTTCCGTCCAACTTAGCCCCGGAGAGACTCGCGCCGCTCAGGTTAGCCTCGGTGAAATTCGTTCCGGCCAGATTGGCGCCCTGGAGGTAGC
>JBMOME010000289.1:0-5211 GCA_049323095.1 Thermodesulfobacteriota bacterium | reverse complement strand
TGCCGCGGCCTGTCAATCCGCACGGCGGTGAACCACCGACCGGAGAGCCGTATGCGGGAGATCCGCACGTACGGTTCGGAGGGGGGAGCGGCCGGGTAACCGGCTGTTCCTACCCCTATCCGAATGGACGGCAAAATCAGGACTTTTGAGACGGCCTCGAAATGCCGGCCCTTCCAGGAAAGAGAAACGCCGAATCTGGAAATCATCCTACTTGATCGAGAGCCATTCGGCTAAAATTTCCCTCGGCCAAACCCGGCGCATCCGTTCCGCAATGGTCCGCCGGTGGGTTCGTTGTTTCTTCGTCAAATATGGGAGCACGAGCACCGGGATGTCTCCGGTGAATCGAGAAATGTCAGGCGGGGTGAATTCCTCCTCTTCTCCCGCTCTACGAGAACCTCTGGATAATACGATTCCCGCTACGGTCAATCCTCTGGCCTTGAGCGCTTCCACACTCAGCAGGGTATGATTCACGGTCCCCAATGACGTTCGGGCCACGAGGATGACAGGGTAAGCGAGTGTCTGCATTAGATCGATCATCAAGGCGCTTTCGGTGACGGGGACCATAAGACCGCCCGCGCCTTCCACGATCGTAAGGTCAGCCCTCAAAGCCAAGGATTTGATGTGGGTCTCGATCCGTCCGATGTCTAGGGAAGTTCCTTCCGCTTGCGCCGCGCGGTACGGTGACGCGGGAAGGCGGAAACGAAACGGAGCGCATTCCTCCAGCGTCAATGCGTGTCCACCTGCTTCTTGCAAGAGCGCTCCATCCTCGGGCCACAGCACGCCTGATTCGGCCCGGCACCCTGTTTCAACGGGCTTCACGCCAATGGCCGCGATCCCTTCCAGCCGCGCAAGGCTGACCAAGCCCGCAGCCACGATGCTCTTACCGACCCCGGTGTCGGTCCCGGTGATGAAAAGTCCTTTCGTTCTCATACGATTACGTTTTTGAAGAAAGATGGCGATCCTCGAAAGACTTGTCCGAATGGTGGCGGCTGCCTCGCGTCATTCCTGCGGAAGCAGGAATCCAGTTCAGAAAGCACAGTACAAGGCCTTCCAGTGTCCGTTAGCTGGTGTCAGGCACGCAGGATCGCCTCACACAATCTAGGTTTCGCAAACTTCATGGATTGAACGTGCAGTTGCGGATACAAGTACCTTTATCTCATCATGGGTAATGGAAAGGGGAGGCATAAGAACTACGACATCCCCCAGCGGCCTCAAAATAACGCCGTACCTGCGCACTTGCTGAGTCACCTGTGCCCCCATCCTGAACCCCGGCTCGAAGGAGGTGCGTGTGTCCTTATCTTGAACCAGCTCTATGCCAACCATAAACCCGCACTGCCGGATATCACCTACATGGGACAGCGGTCGGATCTCTCGCTCCAGCATCCGGCCGATCAGCTCGATTTTGGGTCCGCATTGTTCCAGCACTCGCTCCTGCTCGAAGATACGTAAACTTGCGAGCGCAGCTGCGCACGCCAGCGGGTTTCCCGTGTAGCTATGGCCGTGGAAGAAGGTTTTGTACTGAGTATATTGTCCCAGGAACGCTTCGTAGATCTCTTCTGTGGTCATGGTCGCCGCCAGAGGTAGATAACCGCCGGATATGCCCTTCGCCAACGCCATAAGATCGGGACGCACTCCCTCGTGCTCGCAGGCAAACATTGTTCCTGTGCGCCCGAACCCCGTGGCTACTTCGTCACAGATGAGCAAGATGCCATATTCGCGGCAAATGGCTTCAAGGCCGCTGAGGAAACCCCGTGGATGGACGATCATTCCCGCCGCGCCCTGACATAACGGCTCAACGATAAGTGCAGCTATCTCGTGGGATCGTTCCTCGGCAAGGTAGCGGAATTGTTCCAGAGACGCGTCACGGCATTCCTCGGGGGTCAGCTCGGGGTTCCGGTAGGGAAAAGGTGCGGGGATAAAGAGCGTGTTGAACAAAAGTGGGCGGAATATGGAATGGAACAGGTCCATCCCACCTACGCTCACCGAACCGAGAGTGTCGCCATGGTACGCATCCGAAAGCGCCACGAAGCGCGTCTTCTGCTCGAGGCCTTTGTTTCTCCAGTACTGAAAGGCGATCTTCAGAGCCACTTCAACCGCGGTTGAGCCGGAGTCGGAAAAGAAGACTCTTGTCAGGCCTTCCGGCGCCAGTTCAACCAATTTCTGAGCGAGCTGTATGGAGGGAACCGATCCCAATCCCAGCAATGTGGTATGTGCGACCTTCTCCAGTTGCCGCGAGATCGCTTCATCGATTTCGGCTCGCTGGTGGCCGTGGATATTCACCCAGAGCGATGAAACGCCGTCAAGGTACTTCCGGCCCTCTGTGTCGATTAGATAGTTGCCTTCAGCCCTTTCAATGACCAGAGGCTCGGTTCGCGCCCATTCTTCCATCTGGGTGAAGGGATGCCACAGATATTTCGTGTCCAGTTCAGCCCAATTCGTCACCGTGATTCTTCCTCAGTTGAGTTCCGGCTCTTGTGATTCTTTGCCGCCGGGTGCCGAACAAAAAAGGATGCAGTTTCAGGCTTCGGCTTGAACTGTGCTTCAGCTCGAATCCTGAAGGGCCCGTATTTGCCGCCTATGGCACAATTGTCATTTGGCAGAGCCGGCCGCGTGTGGGAGGCTCTCTTCTCCGTTTGAGCCATCGGCTTCTTCGGAATCGAAGATCTTGTGGTCAAACGTGAAATCGCTGGTGAGATAGGAGATGGCCCCGATCAAGACCGATGCCAGCAGGTTGAAGAGATGGTAGACCGTAGCAAATGAGACCGCGAGGGCGGCACCGACTCCGAATATGGTCAAGGCGTATCGTCCCACTGCGTGAAATGTTCCGATAAACCCTGGAGCCGAAGGCAAAGCCACTCCGAAGCACAGCAAGACCTGTATGGTAAGTGCCGCCAAGAACGGAACTTCAATCGAAAAGGCGATGAGGAAGAGGTACGTGATGGCGGCAAAAGTCAACCATATGGCCAGCGAGCAGAGGAATATGAGCAGGGCCTGCCACGGACTCGCCATGATGCGGAAACCCTCGATCAGGCGATGAACTATGCCTCCAAGAAATGAAGCAGCGCGATGGGGAAGGCGGGCAAGGAGCCGGTTAGAGACGGCCTGAACAGCGTCTTTGCGGGCCAATAGGAGCAAGACGAAAGCGTATATGGCCGCAAGTAGCGCCAGCAGCACCGCGCCGAGCCGTGAGTACTTGCCTGCCAAATGAGGAGTGCCCCACAGAACGACTCCCAACAAGGTAAGTAGCCCGGACAGATCGAAGAAACGTTCCGCCAACACCGCGCCGAATCCGCTGGAAAAGGAAGCTCCTCGCTGCTTCAGAAGATAAGGACGGACAAACTCGGCAAGCCGCGCGGGCATGAGCACGTTCAAGCCTGCCCAGATGTTTACGATGTCCCACATGGCCTTCGGTCCGGGCCTGCAAAAAGGGCTCACAATTAGACCGAAACGCAAGGCTCGCAGCATCTGAACGACGATCAATAACAGCAGAGACGGCACGAGATACAGAGGCTTCATGCGATGGAAGCCGTCAACCAGCTCGTGCCAGGATACGTCACGAAACGCCAGATAGAAGAACGCCAGACCGACGCCGCACCCCACGACGATCAGCACGTTCCGTCTGAACCTCGATCGGGTGCTGCTCATGCCTGCTCTTTCAGCTCCTGCCTAAAATAGGCGATGGTATGCGTCAGACCCTCCTCAAGCGGAACGGTGGGGTTCCAGTCCAGAGCCCGGCGCGCGAGAGATATGTCCGGCTTGCGTCGATGTGGGTCATCTTTCGGAAGCGGGCTATATGTTATGCCCGACCTCGTGTTCGGTATCATGTCGAGTATCTTTCTTGCTATGTCGAGAATGGTGAGTTCCTGGGGATTGCCCAGGTTCACCGGGTTTGATTCCGTGCTTTCCATCAAGCGCATGAGGCCCTCAACCAGATCTGACACGTAGCAAAAAGAGCGAGTTTGAGTGCCGTCCCCGTATATGGTCAGGTCCTCGCCCTTCAGCGCCTGACAGATAAAATTGCTGATCACCCGACCGTCGTTGGGAAGCATACGAGGGCCGTACGTATTGAAGATTCGGGCAATGGCTACGTTCACGCCGTTGTAGTCCCGATAGCCTACCATGAGCGTCTCCGCGGCTCGCTTTCCTTCGTCATAGCACGCACGAGGTCCGACCGGATTCACGTTCCCGGAGTAAGTCTCGGACTGCGGATGCACCAGCGGATCACCATACACCTCTGAAGTCGATGAGAAAAGAATCCGCGCCTTAAGGCGCTTGGCCAATCCCAACATGTTGAGAGTGCCCAGCACCGATGTCTTGAGCGTCTTTATAGGGTTGTTCTGATAGTGAATCGGAGATGCCGGACATGCCAGATGGTAGACCTGGTCTGCTTCCAGGAGCACCGGCGTCACCACGTCGTGCCGAACGATCTCAAAATTCGGGTTGCCGAGAAACGGGAGCAGGTTCTTTTTCGCTCCGGTAAAGAAATTGTCAAGGGCTATGACAGCGTGTCCCTCGTTGAGGAGCCTCTCAACCAAGTGACTTCCAATGAAGCCCGCGCCGCCCGTAACGAGGACGGTTTTCAAACCCTTGCCTCCACGTGAAATAAGAACAGATACCATAGCTGATGAGCGCTGTTTTTGTCAACGGCCTGAAGGGCTTACGTTTTCCGGACAAGAGGCGTGATGGAGGCCCGACGAATCCGAAGAAGCGGTAACGTCCGGGAAGAGAGTCCGACCCACGCTTGATCCAACCGGGGATTGGGACAGCCGAAACACAAGCTCAAAGCTCCTGCCTTCGACTTCCCGAAGAGACTTCATTTACCAGACCGTTCATTTATTGGTCTTCTGTGCCAGTACAAGGTACTGTTTCACCAGGAAGTGGTGGAGTTGATTCAGTACCATGCGGTTGACGAGCCGCAACAGGTGGGAGCCTCGAATATTGCTCCGTAGGCTCAAGATACGGTAGCCGGTGCTTTCGAAGAGCGCTTCAACAGACTTCCATGTAAAGAATCGCAAATGACCCCGATCAAGGATTCCTGCTTCCGCGTAATCCCATCGTCCCCTCAACACCAAGTCTCGTATGTTCTTGTAATATCGCACATTTGGCACACTCGCCACGACGTATCCGCCGACCCGGAGGAGGCGCCGGTGGCGAGAGAGCACAGCCCAGGGATCGCGAAAGTGTTCCAGAACGTCAGGATAGAGAATGCAG
>JBMOME010000288.1:0-5223 GCA_049323095.1 Thermodesulfobacteriota bacterium | reverse complement strand
ATTGTGGAAGCTGCTTAGAGAGGGCTGCCCTGTAGATCGCCTGCTTCACAACGACCTCCAGCCCGTAGCAGAAAAGCTATACCCGGAGGTCGCTCAGGTCCGGGCGTTTATGCGCGAGGTAGTTTGCGACGCGGTTTTGATGAGTGGGAGCGGGCCGACGGTCTTCGGACTCGTCGATCTTGAAGCCCGGAGGATTGAAGAGGTCAAGAGGCAATTGCCCGCTCACTGGGCTATGATCCTCACAAGACCTGTCACGATGGGCGTTGTAATCGACTGATTGGACGTGAGTGTCATCGCCAAGGCTCTTCGACGTTGGGGTGTCGCCAAGCGGCAAGGCACGGGTCTTTGGAACCCGCATTCGGAGGTTCGAATCCTCCCACCCCAGCCAAGCCCGACTCATTGATTATGGCCGATCTCTTGTGAGATCGCTCGTTCCGGTCTTGTGGCAGCCGCGGTGTTTCTGCTCGCCCTTCTCCATGATCTTTGCGATCACGTTAGGAGAACTCAGAGGTCTCACAAGTGAGACCGGCCATCGGGCGGCCTCGGGCTGTGCCCCCTTGCAGAGAAATATCCGTGCCGTCAAGGTAGCTCTTGTGCATGCCGTGATGAATTTAATCTGAATCATGAGGTGTTAGATGGGATCCAAACATTTGAGCGTAAGGGAAGCACAGAAGGCTAGATACCTGGGTCTCCTGGAAAGCCGCCAGAGTACGCTCCAGGCAAAAGGCCTGGCAGAAAAGGCCATTGGGAGGGACCCGAAGGTCAAAGAGCTTAAGGCCAAGGTGAA
This sequence comes from Thermodesulfobacteriota bacterium, assembly GCA_049323095.1. Taxonomy (GTDB): domain Bacteria; phylum Desulfobacterota; class Desulfomonilia; order Desulfomonilales; family Desulfomonilaceae; genus VGSG01. The sequence continues at coordinate 4,436 of JBMOME010000288.1, read as the reverse complement.
GCAGGTTGAAAAAGCGCTGGCTCGCATCGGCTCCATAGAGGAGCAATCCAAGAAACTGCAAGAGAAGAAAGAGCAGGCGCGGGCCAAAGCTGCGGCCGCGCGGGCAGCGGAAATAGCAGGCATAGCGGTTGAAGCTCCTGAAAAGCCTGAAGGCGAGGGAAAGAAAGCAAAGGGCGCTGCCAAAGCGGGCGAAAAGGCAAAGAAGGGCCAGGCCGGCGCAAAGGCCCCCGCTAAGGGCGCGAAAGGCGATCAGAAGGCGAAAAAGAAGTAAGTTGGTCGCGAGGCCTTGTGATCCTCTCTCGAATACTATAAACAATCGGCCTGTCGCGGGTGTGTGAGGGCGTGACTCGTGCCGGAGCGCCAGAGAGGTACGCCGAGGACGACATAGCATGTTGGATTTTGACATCGCTCGTATGATTCAGGAAATCGCGCTTGTGGCTCCTGGATTTCTCATCGCCATCACCGTGCATGAGTATATGCATGGGTACATTGCGCTGAGACTTGGAGATCCTACCGCCAAGATTGCGGGCCGGCTCACATTCAATCCAATCAGTCATCTGGACCCCATTGGTACGCTTGTGCTGGTACTAACCCGGATGATCGGATGGGCCAAGCCGGTACCGGTCGACCCTCGCAATCTGCGCAACCCCTTGCGTGACATGCTGTGGATAAGCCTGGGAGGGCCGGCAGCTAATCTGATTGCTGCCACAGTGCTAGCCGTTGTGTATCGGTTGATCCTCTTCTCTTTCCCTGAGGTAGGGATTGACAGCACGGCGGCATACGTCCTCGTACCTTTCGTAGGAATGCTTCGGTTTGCAGTTGTAGTCAATGTGGGACTCGCCGTGTTCAACATGATACCGGTGCACCCCCTCGACGGATCGAGCGTCTTGGCCGGATTGCTCCCGCGCCATCTTGCGTATGAGTATCAGAAGCTCGAACCATACGGCTTCATTATCCTGCTCGCGCTCCTTTTCACGAGAGTTGTCGACTACATCGTCGTGCCTCCGATACGACTCATCGCTGGGATACTGCTTCAAGGCTTGGGCTGATCGCATGTCCTATGAAGTGAAGCTGGAACTCTTTGAAGGGCCGCTTGACTTACTTCTCCACCTCATACACCGCAATGAGGTGAGCATCACCGATATCCCCATCGCATTTATCACGCAGCAGTACCTGGACACTCTTGAGCTGATGAAACAACTGAACCTTGACGTGGCAGGAGAGTACCTGCTCATGGCCGCGTATCTCACCCACATCAAGTCGCGGATGCTGTTGCCTTCAGAACAGGATTCGGATGGAGAAGCTGAGGCAGAAGACCCCCGCGACGAACTAGTGGCTCATCTCCTGGAGTATAAGCGATACAAGGAAGCGGCGGCTGAGCTGGGGTGCATGGATGTCCTGGACGGCAGGGTGTTCGCCAGGGAATCCTCGGACGAGAGCCAAGGCCTCCCGGTGTCAGAGCAGCCTCTCGATGTGAGTCTCTTCGATCTGCTTGAAGCCATGCGACGGATCATGGAGCGGACTTCTCGGCCAGACCTGTTGGAAGTGGAACCCGACCGGCTGCACGTAAAAGACAAGATCCGAGAAATACTCAGCAAGCTCCGAGGCCAGGAATCCATCACCTTCGAGTCCTTGTTCGACGAGACTAGCTCACGACTCACCATCCTCACAACGTTTCTCGCGCTCCTGGAAGTGGTGAAGCTGCAACTGGTTCGAATCTATCAGGACGCTCCCTTTGGGACGATCCTTATCGCGCAACGAGCCCATGTAGACCCCGATGCGGACCTCGCGTTGCTCACCGAAGACCTGTCGATAGACCACCGAGCTTGATAGCAAAGCAACGGGAGGGTTTTGCCGGTTGCCCAAACCAGTGTCCGTTTGGCCACGAGATGGAAGATACATGGGACCGTAGCAATTGGGCCCTTATTCGTCATTCCCGCGTACGCGGGAATCCACAATCTCGATAAGTGGATAATGGAGGACCATAGCACCAAGTTCCCAAGACTGGATTCCTGCTTCCGCAGGAATGACGACGGAACAACGCAGCCTTGAGTTAACACCCACGGGGGTTATGGAGGGCTTTCCAGTCGCACCGGAGAACTTCTCACTAGGCAAACATTATCAGCGGTTTCTCTGCAATGGCCTGATTTAATTCAGATATCCTTCACAGTAATTGCTTCCCGGGGGCAAACGGATACGCAGGATTCGCAGCCAAGGCAATCCTGAGGGTTGGCCACGACGGTTCGATTCTCATTCTTTTCGAGCACCCCTGTGGGGCAGACATCAATGCATTCGTCACACTGGTCGCATTTCTTTTCGTTAATTTCGGGCATGTACATCCGATAGCTCCTCGCTCTATGTTGTCCCTCGCAGCGAACTACGCAAGCCTTGGGACTTCTCCAATATACGCGCGACGCGTCCAAAGCGCCAGAGGGTCGGCACACCCGCATCACGAATGCGGACGCGAGCGCTCCGTCGCTGTGAACCCACCTGCCGGGTCATTGACAGCGGAGATCCGCAATGTTAGGCTGGATTTTGTCGCAAGATGAATGCCGATCAATTGATAGCGTCTCCCCGACTTGTCCGACGCTGCTGATTCACGCCTTGAGAGGTCTCCATGAAAGGTCAAAAGAAATTCCAGGAGATGACCGTGGTTGGCATCGCCTCGGACAATAGGAACATGCAGCCGGTCGTTATCCTGAAGGAAAAGAGCGGGGAGAGAGAACTGTACATATGGATCGGCCCTGTGGAGGCCATGGCATTGCAGCGAGCAATGAACAAAGAGGTTTTCCAAAGACCCCTGACTCATGAATTGCTCCGCAACATCATGGAAAAATCCGGCCTTACCCTGGAACATATCGAGATTGATGACCTGAGAGACCACACGTACTACGCCACGATCTACCTCAAGACCTCCGAGGCAAAACTACTGACCGTTGATGCCCGGCCTTCGGACTCGCTGGTTCTTGCCACATGGAGTGGCGTGCCGATCTTCGTTAGCGAGAAGGTAATCGACGGTATGAGCCAAGGAGCCCCGGAGGAAACCACTCGCCACAAAGTTATCCTCACCCAGGACGATCTGGAACAGAGTGACGAAGAGCTGACTAAGATCTTGGAACGGGTGAATCCCGACGACGTTGGGAACGCCTAGCCAGTTCTATCAGCCCGCATAGCCCGTCAAAGAATCGTACGGGGTACTACCAATTCAAATTCCCGCCTCCACAAAACGGTCGTTCCCACTCCGATATGAAAGTCATTCGAGTGGACAACACGGCCGCCTTCCCGCGCGTTACCAGGTACACCATGGGGAAAATGCCATAGCGTATTCCCTTACGTCACCCCGGACTTGATCCGGGGTCCAGAACATATTGAAAAAACTGGATTCCCGCTTCCGCGGGAATGACGGGCGAAAGAACATGGCTGTTTAACTTAACGCCTATGGGTTTTCGCCGGAATGACGGAAAGAGCCCCCAAAGCACGGGACCGAGCTTAGGAAGCAAACTATCAAGTGCAGGCTGCACTGTTCCCCTTTCACTTTACCTCTCGGGATCAAGATGGTAGATTTTCTGGCGAGTGAAGCGCACTCGGTGAGTTGTTGACATGGTGGCACCCAACAGCACTCCCAGCACGGCTGGACCATTCAGACTTCTGAAATACTTTATCATCTCCGGGTTTGCGGTGATCGCGGTTGTCACATTCCTGCTTGGGGCATTTCTCTATAACCGGATGTTGGACACGCTCCTTAAAGGTGCTGAGAATTACGCTCGTTTGCTGGCCGAGAATCTAAATTACAACATATATAACGGATTCTATGCCCCGCTCAAAGCCAGAGGCATCCAGATGGACCTGCGCAAGTGGGATCAATTCGGGTCTCTGGACGCGCTTATCAAAGATGTCACTTATGGGCTGAAAATCGAACGTATCCGAATCATCGAGAAGGATCGCAAGATCGCTTACAGCACCGAGTACGACCTTATCGGCACGTACGAGCCTGCCGGCTCGCCGTTCGATGAGGCATTGACTGGGAAGGACGTCACCGTTATTAGCCAGGACGATCGTCTCGATCCCTGGTGGCGACCCAAGTGGCTGACGCGAACCTACTTCCCATTAAGAGAAATAACCGGAAACTACTGGATGTTGGGGAACATCTACGGAGTGATCGAGATCACCCAGGATGTGAAGGAACAGTACTTCGCGGTCCAGAAGTCTATTGTGGTGATTATATTGGTCGCGGCAGGCCTGATGGCTTTTCTGTTTGTGACTCTCACCTTGATCGTCAGGCGTGGGGAGCGGATCTTGTTTCAGAGAGCCCAAGAACAGGAAAAGCTCCAGCAGCAACTCCAGCAATCGGAGAAACTTGCCTCGATTGGGCAGATGCTGGCAACGATCGCGCACGAAATACGTAATCCGCTGGGGATCATTCGATCTTCGGCCGA
>JBMOME010000287.1:0-5255 GCA_049323095.1 Thermodesulfobacteriota bacterium | reverse complement strand
GCGTTCGACGCAAGATCCGCGGCGTCAGCAGCAGGGAGCGGGAAAGCAACAAGGCTGGAGCAGAAGAGAACTGCCAGGACGAAGGCTAGCATGTGTCGATTCATCATACCTCCTGGGTGGCCGGTCATCAATATATAGATATTCCTATTAAGCTATAGCCGACCCAATGTCAACTTCTTTTTTCGCATATCCGGCCCATTCTGGCAATTGATGCCTCTTCCCGATCATGCTATCTATTGCATCTGTAATAGATAACATGGCTGCAACGAATCATGAAAGTCCGCGGCTTCGAGGAGCGCTCCGGGGCTTCGCCTCGGAGATAGGGGCATCAAGAGCGCATCGTTGCGCAATAATTTGGAGAGGAGACTCATCTCCCTTCCAATACTCCCCATACGCAGACCCGACTAGGAGTTCCACACGCCGCCATCTTTCATAGGAAGAACATGGGATCCATCCGCATACAGGCCACGCTGGTAACGGTACACGGCGTCGGCGTGCTGATTCGGGGACCCGCGGGATCGGGTAAGTCGTGGGCAGCACTGCGTTTGATGGACCGAGGCCACCGCCTGGTTTCGGACGACATGGTGGAGATATCGGCCGATCCCCACGGGGCACTTATCGGCTTGCCCGTGGATCCTGAAGTGCCGATAGAAGTCCGCGGACTGGGTATTTTTCCGGCAATATGGCTGTTTCCGGAAGGAACACAACCGTCTGCCTCCATCGGACTTGTCGCTGAACTTGATTCGTATGACGCGTCCCGGGACGCAGGGCGGACCGGTCCCGAGACGAGCACCTCCAACCTACTGGGCGTTGACCTGCCTGTGGTGCGGCTCCCATTGCCCGCGGGTTCGGACCCGGGCCTTGTTATTGAAATGGTGGTGAGACTGTGGAAGAGCAGAAGAGCACTGATTCCCGCGTGAACAGACAACTGGTGATCATCACCGGCATGTCCGGCTCAGGCAAATCGACGGCTGCCCGAACCTTGGAAGACTCGGGGTTCTTTTGCGTTGACAACATACCGGTGGACCTGCTCCCCAAGCTTTTGGAACTGACCGACTCACGAGGGACCGAGCTGGACAGGCTTGCACTGGTGATCGACCTCCGTCAGCGGGGCTTCTTCCCTCGTTATAGCTCGATTCTCGGTGCGCTGGAGATGAGCGGCACGCCGGTGCAGATTCTGTTCCTCGACGCGAGAGATGAGGTGCTGGTGCGCCGGTACAGTGAAACCAGGCGCCAGCACCCCATGGCCACGGCAGGAGGCGTGCTCGACGGCATACGAAAGGAACGCGAGGCGCTCCAAGAGATAAAGGAACACGCCGATTGGATCATCGACACCTCGGACATGACAGTGCACCAGCTTCGGGATGAGATCAGGAAGGTTATCGGCACGCCCGAAACCGAAGGGCTCAAAGTGGTGATAACCTCATTCGGATTTGGGCGAGGACTGCCGGTGGAATCTGACCTGGTTTTCGACGTGCGTTTCCTTCCGAACCCGCACTTCGTAGAAGAACTGAAACTGAAGACCGGCCGTGACCCGGAGGTAACCGGCTGGCTTAATGCCCACAAAATTACCCGAAAATTTCTGAAAAAACTTGATGATATACTGGTTTTTCTTTTACCGCTTTACATAAAGGAAGGGAAACAGTACCTTACCATTTCGGTGGGTTGTACAGGGGGACGCCATCGATCAGTCGCGATCGCGGAAGAGATTTTTCAGATCTTGCGACGAAGTGGCTACACAAACCTGGAAGTGAGACACAGAGAATTAGGGCCCTGAAGAACATGGAATAGAGCTAACGTAAACGGTCTTTGCCCTACGGAAAGTGTCTCCACAGAGCTCATCGGTCTCACTGCTCACTGGGACAGCTTCGGTGTCCGGATCGGGTGCCAAACGTTCCGAGTCGTGCCAATCTTGGCAATATGCTTGACGGCTTTTCACGTGGCCCTTACGGTTACATAAGGACTTTCAATTTAGGCAAATCGCATATGGTAGGCATTTTGATTCTTACGCATGGTGAGCTCGGTCGGCAATTCATCATAACTGCTCGGCTGATCGGGCTGAATTCTGAAGAGGGTGTGCAAGCCCTTTCGATTGACCCCTCCGAGTCCCCGGAATTGCTCAGGGATCAGGTGGCAAAAGCAATCGACCAAATGAATCTGGGAGACGGAGTACTTATTCTCACCGATCTTTTTGGCGGCACCCCTACCAACCTGTCGTTGTCTTTCCTTGAAGAGGGCAAGGTTGAGGTGGTCACGGGTCTGAACTTGCCCATGATCATCAAGGCGATCAACTCGAGGGCGGGTCAAGACCTGAAGACACTGGCTCACTTGGCTTCGGAAGCGGCCAAAGAGAGCATCTTCCTCGCAGGGGATGTGCTCAGGCAGAGGTTGCGCGGGAGAGCGCAGCGCGAGAAGCGTGAAGGGAACCGTGTCCGCGAGTGAACTCGGGAGTCTCGCCAATGCCCATAGTGCTGGTCAGGGTCGATGATCGACTCGTTCATGGACAGATCCTGGAGGGCTGGCTCCCGTCTACCGGTGCGCAGGAAGTCCTGGTGGCCAATGATGCCTTGGCGGCCGATCCCGTGCAGACGATGATCATTCAGTCGGCGGTTCCGTTCTCCGTGCGCCTGATAGTGGACACCGTGGATCGGATAGCAGCCTTGCTTATGCAGCCGGACCGAAACCAAGTGAAGAGAATGGTGCTCCTTGAGAGTCCGGCGGATGCTCTGAGACTCAAGAAGGCTGGTGTGCCCTTCACAAACCTGAACCTGGGCAACCTCAAAACAGAAGAGTCCACCGTGTGCTTGAGCAGAACCGTCCTTGTTGGGCAAAGCGCGCTGGCAACCCTTCGAGATATCGTCGAACAGGGTGTCCAGGTGCACATCCAGAGCGTCCCTTTTGAGAAACCCCTCAATCTGGTGGACATATGGGATTCCCTGGCCGGAACCTGATACCGGTCCTTCCCCACGCAACTGAATACTTACGGCAACGGATCGGCTTCCAATTCAGCCGGCTCATGCGACCTGAGCACTCGCTGCGGTCGTTCACGTCAGGTGACACATGATTTCGCAGGCTCTCGTGGCCAGCGCGGTGGGAAGTCTCCTCTGGCTGGACAGATTCCAAATGTTCCAGCTCATGGTTTCCCGACCGGTGGTGGCTGCACCGCTTGTGGGTTGGGTTGTTGGGGATGTTGGAGCGGGCTTGGCCTCGGGCATCCTGTTCGAGCTCCTTTGGCTCCGGCAGCCGCCTGTAGGAGGATATATCCCGCCTGACACCACTCTAGCCTCTGTGGCGTGCGCAGCGATTTCGGGAATCGTAAGGTCTCAACACGCATTGCCGGCCACTTCTGTGGCGCTGCTCGTGTTCCTCTGCGTACTTCCAGTCGCTTACCTCGGAGTGGTCCTTGACGCGGTGCTCAGAACCGGTTTGACCCGGCTGGCTCGCCGCGCGAACATAGCACCAGAGCAATTGTATAGAGGCGCTGCCTGGCTTTTTGTAGCGAGAGGGCTGCTGCTAGGTTTCGTTATCGCTTTTCTCGGTCTCTTTCCCGTCATTATTATCGGCGCGCCGGTCATCGGGAAACTGACCAATGTTCTCCCCAGCGGCCTGGTGCAAGCGCTGGGATTGGCATTTTACGCGGTGCCTCTTGTGGCGATCGCAGACTACATGGTGGGACACGAAGAACAAACCAGCGTGCTTCTTTTTCTTTTGGGATTCGCGATCATTGTGATCGGCAGCCTTATATTCGGTGCATCGATGTGACTCAGAGGAATCCCGACCCGAAGCTCAAAGCAGACGCGATGAAAGCGGCGGACCTGGACGAGGTCTTGGCGATCGAAAAAGTTTCTTTTGCCACGCCCTGGACTCGTTCTATGTATCTTGACGAGCTGACCAACAGGTCTGCCAGGTCTACGGTTTTTAGGCTGAATTCGCGGATTGTGGGGTACGCCTGCTGGTGGGAGGTGCTCGACGAAGCGCACCTGATGACCTTCGCCGTGCATCCGGAACGGAGAGGCCAAGGGTTTGGCAAGGCAATCCTGCAATATCTCGAAGATGTGTGTCAAAAGGACGGCATCCGGCGCATTATTCTTGAAGTCGGGCGCAAAAATACCGTTGCACGAACGCTCTACCGGAGCTGTGGTTTCGCAGTGATAGGCTTCCGAAAACGGTATTACCAGGACACCGAAGACGACGCTCTTGTCATGGAAAAGGCTTTGAATCAGCGCAATATGAACGCTTCCGGTAGCCAAGGAGAGACAGGGTGAGTCCCGGGCCTACTTTGGCGAGGACCGCGTTCTTCTGGTGCGTCGGCGTGATCCTCGTAATTGCTTTACCTGCCGCGTGCATGTCTCCAAGCAGCCCTGATGCCTCCAAGCAAGTTGCGCAGGATCGTCTGCCTGAGCGCGAGCAGATGGTCCGGACCCAATTGCGCGGGTTGGGCAGGACCCCGATCACGGACAAGGCCGTCCTGGACGCGATGCTCAAGGTGCCACGGCATCTATTTATTCCCGAGGCCATGAGGTACGCTGCTTATGCGGATTCTCCCGTCCAGATCGGCTCCGGCCAGACCATCTCCCAGCCGTATATTGTGGCGCTCATGACGCAGTCCCTGGATTTGAAGCCGGGCATGAAAGTGCTCGAGATCGGCACTGGTTCAGGGTACCAGGCCGCAATACTCGCGGAAATTACGCCCCACACCTACACCATAGAAATCATCAAACCGCTGTACGAGCGGGCCAAAGCCACTCTACAGGAACTAGGATATGCGCAAGTAGGGGTGCGTCACGGAGACGGGTACTACGGCTGGCCGGAACACGCTCCCTTCGATCGAATCATCATGACTTGCGCCGCGCTCCACGTACCCCCGCCGCTTCTCGATCAACTGACACCTGAGGGCAAAATCGTAATTCCCGTGGGGGGAAGATTCGAAACTCAGCGCCTGCTGCTGGTGACCAAGACCAAGGACGGAGGGCGAACGTCCCAAACCCTGGAGCTGGTGAGATTCGTGCCCATGATCCACGAGAGCTCTTCCGACAAGTGATACTAATTCGCTTTCAAAGAAGTAAAGCACGGGGGAAACTTCTTTGTTTAGAGGATTGTTTCTTTTGCTCCGCAAGCCTCCGGGGGGTCACTTCCACAACTTGAGACCTCCTGCGTCCAGGATGGACGCTCCGATAGTAGCCCGGCGATTTATCGCCGGGAATGAGCCGTCAGGAAAGGGTTTTTCCGTCCCCAGGTGGCGGTCGAAGGATTAA
>JBMOME010000286.1:0-5256 GCA_049323095.1 Thermodesulfobacteriota bacterium | reverse complement strand
ATAGCTCTGTCCGAGGGAATAGACAGCCATGCGCTCATGCGGCCAGCTGAAGGGTTTGGTCCTTCCAGGCTCGAGCACCTGGCCCATCGTGCCATCGGCTTCGTTGCGCGTCAGCCTCTGGGCGACGAATTCCTGGAGCTCGGTCTCCGGGGATCTCGTGACCCTCGGATCGAGCAGCTTCATGAGAGGGGAGAGACCGGCTTTTGTGCTCAGCACATCCTTCCTCGGGCTCGAGCTGAAAGCTGTCGAATCCTTCAGCGAGTAGAGCATGCGGGAATATATCTCTTCGTTCTTGATGGCCGCCGCAAGCGCGGTTTCCCTGTCCTTGAGCCTTGCGGGCCATGCATCTTTCTCATCGAGCGGAAGGTCGACCTTAAGGCGCTCGTTCTCGTCGAGCTGCTTGGTGAGCGCATCTACGTAGCTGGACATGCCATCGTTCTCGTACCTCTGGAATGTTGCCCTGCGTGCAGCGGCTTCGGTCGCTCCGAGGGCTGATGGGGAGAGCAGGTTCACTGCAACATCCGAGATGTTGCTGGCAAGGGACGGATAGAGAGGCAAGGGCGCATGCGGAGAACCGAATCCGCGCATGAATTCGTCGCGCGCCTCTTTTATCAGCGCCTGCGCCTTATTGAGTGCGGCTGAGTTGGCGCCTACGGATGACGGCCTCAGGGCAGGTGTCCTAGCCACCAGCTCGGCCTGGCATATCGCCATGATCTGGACGGAAATGTGATAGAACGCTTCTGATACGTACAGCTTCGCCTCTTTGGTGGCGGGGTTCTTGTTGGCCGCGAGCCAGGAGTTGGCGACATCCACCAGAGGTTTGACCACAGTCGCCGGAAGTCCTGACTGCCCGGCGATCTTGACAGCGCGGTCCAGGAAATCGGATGCGTCCTTCAGGCGGTTATCCACATTCGTGTATTCTTTGGTGACATAGAACTCATATTCGCTCGTGAAGAATATGCGCGCTGCGCGAAGCTGTGCCCGTGCCTTGAGAGCCGATTCAGCTGAAGCGGGAACAGATATCTTCGGTGCCAGGCCGCTGGTCATGGTGACATAGACGCTGTAGATAGCCGCGTCGTATCTCCAGCCCGGCACTGCCTTGAACAGAGCGGAGAGCTGGGCATCGGTCATGTTGGTGTTGCCTGTTGCACGTCCGATGTCGCGCTTCAGAGCCCTCTGTACTTCGGCGGGCATGCGCGTCCAGACATCGTTATCTGGATCCACCAGCCAAAGAGCCGCATTGGCATACTGGCTCATGAACGACTTTTCGAATCTGGTCCTGGCGGTCGCATCCGAGATGCTGGACTTTTGGGTATTGAAAAGCGAATAGAGGTCCACCAGCTTTGAGATCGTGGAAGAGAAGCCGGTGATATAGCTATAGAACTGCGAAACATAGTCATAAGACGCCCTGCCCGCGTTAGCGGCCATATAGCTCTGGAAAGTGCTGAGCCTGTCTTTGACCTCCTTCGCGATGCTCTCGCTACTGTTGTCCACCTTAGGGGTGCGCTTCCTTGATAGCATGAGATTGCCGGAAGCCTGAAGCTCCGACTTGGATGGCAATGAACCGGAGATGTTCTTGGCCTGGAGAGTCGTTGCTATGGAGACCGCCAGGTCAGCGAACCTCTTTGTCACCGCCTGCTCCCGCTTGAGCAGGTCGTTCGCCTTGCCGAGCTCCGCATCCACGTCGCTCTCCTTGCCCGCTTGGAGGGCATTCTTCGCTTTCTTGAAGAGCGCGAACATCTGCCACCTGACTCCGCGGCCATCGTCCTTTCCGGCAGTAGGCGATTTCCTCTCGCCAACGAGCCAAAGATCAGATAAGCGGTTGAGTATCTTGTCGGCGGTGGCTTTCTTGGACGGATCCTTCGCAAGCGTCTGAAGCTCTGTGAAAAGCTGGGCGACGGATTTGACCGAACTCGCCAGTGTCGCCGGAGGGACGTTGGCTATCGCAGGCTGTGTGGCTCCGCGCTTCTGGGCTGATGCGAGCGCGCTCTTGATGAGCCTCCTCGCATAGCGGGCATAGCGCCTCTCGGCGTTCTGCACATCCCTCTTGGTGGCGTTTGCCTTGTCCAGGATAGCCTGGAGGCCGCCGATATACTTCTTGGCATCCCTCTTCTCGCGGGTGGTGCCGTGCCTCGATATGGTCTCGAGGTTCGATATCATGGTCTGGTATTCGGATTTCTGCACCTCGGTGAGCGCGCTAGCAGGAGCGACACGGACCGGGACCGGACTGGGTGCCGCCTTGACAGTGGGCATGCCTTTGGTTATCGCCGGGGCGACGACCTTGGTGACCGCTCCGCTGAGGGCCACGGTGAGCCTGAGCCTGAGATTGCCCAGCACGGAATCGTCGAGCGGACTGTCCTGGTTCCTGCCTGAGAGCGCAGGCTGGGACATCCATGTGGAATTGAGCCAGTTGTTGAGAGAGCGGAACCTTTCCAGGTCGGTGCTGCCCTTTATCTGGTTTTCGAGGCCGAGCACCGACGCGTTCTTCGACAGAAGCGAGAGCATGCCCATCACCGAAGCATCGGTGTGGTTGATGGCAGGCGTGATACCCATGCTCTTCATGGAAGCGAGCTGGGATTCCACCTTCTTTATCGCAGAGACTAGTTCCCCCTTGAGCTTCACTACGGTAGAAGCATCCACCTTCGCAGCAGGCTGCGCTTTAACGGTAACGGGTCCTCCGGTCATGGCAACACCAATGGTGAGCAGCGAACCGACGAGAACAGACTGCCTCGTCCACCAGCTGCCCGGTGGGGGATTCGCCAAGGAAGGATTTAAACCCCTCTCATGTTCCCCCGTCTTATCAGTAGATTTCCTTCTCGAAAAAAGCCTAGAACCTCCCATATACCCATCCTCTTTTAGTATCTCTGTGAGCACCAATTTATTATACTATTTAAAACACATTAAGTTTATAAACCAACCTTTTCCACCGATGATAACCGAATTGGCTGCATCGCGTCGTGGCAGGCGCGGAAGAAGAAGGATACGAGGTCGGTTTTCATGAGATGCTAGGGTCTGTGGACGGATTGTGGCGGGGCGGATATCGCTCCGGCCGCCTTCCCGGAATGGCACGAAATGCCAGGAGCGCCAGCAGGGATGCCGGAAAACAGCACACCTCGGTTTTTTCGCAGTCCGGATCGGCTTCTTCCATGCAGTCCGGGTCGCAGACGCCGTCCCTATCGCCGCTGCAGCAACCGTCTGCGCCCGGTAGCGATGGCCAAAGCACGACTCCGGCGCAGGAATGCATGAAGACCGCGGATATGGGATGGTGCGATAAGGATGCGAGATGCATCGACCCGGCAACTGAAGATTGCGCATTTTTTATTTATTGAGATTAACGGAATCGTTCGGGCTCTTATTTCTTGGCTGCGTGCTTGACGGCTTTCCTTTGATTTTCAAGGTTTGCCCTGCTCTTGTTGAACATCTTCTTCGATTTCATGTGCCGGTGATGGCTCGCTGGACCCTTCATAGTATCGACCTTTTCACTTCTTTGGCATCTTCTGATAGAGATATCCCGCAGATATGCCCCAGACGGGACAATCATGTTCCCATGGAACATGGTGCGCAGGAAACGAACCGTCGTTTCCTGCCGAGACCTGAGCCTGAAGTAGAATGCAGGGGAAGGGTCGGCAGACCCCCTCTGTGTATTGATTGGCCTGGATTTGGCACTACAGTGCCCAATTGGGCACTGACCAATAAATAGACCTTCCACCGGAGAGGATATCATGGGAAAGAGTGGAAGGCTGGAGTTATACGACTATCCGCGCAGGCTGGAACTGAGCCTCCAGCAATTGCGGAAGCAAGAGGGGATTGGTGAAGAGAATATCCGCGAAATAGAAACATTCTCGAAAATCCGGTTGGCGAAAGGGTCGGGCCATGGCAGGGTCGCCAAAGTCGTCTATTGCATTCGCTTTCTTGCGCGATGGCTGGGAAAGCCGTTTAGGGAAGCAACGAAAGATGACCTTATCGCTTTGGTCGGCGAGCTGGAGGCGAAGGACTACGCCGAATATACGAAATACGACTTCAAAATCGTCTTGAAGATGTTCTATAAGTGGCTGAAAGGTAATGATGAGGTATTTCCTCCGGAGATAAGCTGGCTGAAGCCAAGGCTCAAGAACGAGGCCCATAAACTGCCCGAGGAATTGCTAACCGAAGATGACGTTTTGAAGATAGCAAATGCCGCCAACACCATCCGCGACAAGGCCTTCATAATGGCGTTATACGAGTCCGGCTGTCGTATCGGTGAGATCCTAAGCCTGAGGCTAAAGAACGTCCAATTTGACCAATATGGGGCGATTCTAAGGGTTACTGGCAAGACGGGCGACAGAAGGGTAAGAATCGTTAGTGCTGCGCCGGTTCTGTCGGCATGGTTGGACATACACCCGGGCAGAAATGAACCGGAGGCCGCACTATGGCCCCAGACTGCTACGAACTATTCCAACCCAAACAAATACCTCCGCCACTCTTCGGTTCAGGTGCTGATTAAGCGGCTGGCGAAAAAGGGGGGGATAAGGAAACGGATTCACGCCCATCTGTTCAGACATAGCAGGGCTACACTTCTAGCGAATAAACTCACGGAGTCCCAAATGAAGGAGTTTTTCGGATGGACCCAAGGCTCGGATATGGCTGCCACGTATGTGCATCTTTCGGGCCGGGATGTGGATTCTGCGCTCTTGCAGACATATGCGCTCAAGGAACGGCCTGAAGAAAAAGCGGCCAAGATCAACGTCAGGACTTGCCTACGATGCAAAGAGAGGAATTCGGTCGCCCAATCGTTTTGCGGTCGTTGCGGCAATCCGCTTGATGAAAGGCGATTGCTTGAAGATTCAAACGAGAAGCCGAACGAATTGATGAACATCCTGATCGAAGACCAGGAGATCAAGGAGCTTCTTGTGAGGAAAATAATGGAGAAGGGATTGGATAAGCGGTTTTTAGGTGATTGAGATAGACTGGTGGAAACTGACCGAGTATCTCGTCGGCGGGATACTGGTTATCATCATCGGTTCTTTTGTGATTGTCGTCTTAGGGCCGTTCGCGATTGGTTACGGAATCGTGATTATCATCTGGACGTTGTATGATATCGTTTCCGATAGGATATTGCCAAAGCAACATCATTCTACCGAAGAGGATCTGCGGATGATGGCTGAGAAGATAGCACGGGATAAACAACTTGCATCAGAAAGACCGGAGCCGCCCCGGCTTATTGAAGATGAGGAACCGGAAGCCGAGCCGGAGGAGACGGTGGAAGAACCGGAAGGG
>JBMOME010000285.1:0-5262 GCA_049323095.1 Thermodesulfobacteriota bacterium | reverse complement strand
CCGGTCTCGTAACGCGAAGGGTCACAGGAAAGGACCCAATGCTCTACAACTGCCTATGGACATATCTTGCCCCCGATTCGGGCATCGACGACGATACGAGCGGCCCATCTTGACTCCGCGGAGTAACCAAACCATGTTTCCGTTTTGGAACAGCCTTCGTTTCAGACTTGTCCTCCCCGTGGTATTGGGACTAGCGCCTTTACTGTGCCTTATCCTGTTCAACGGCATGGAACAGCGGAGGGCAGCAATCGATCATGCTCAGGAGACCGCCTTTCAACTGGCGAAGGAACTCTCAAAAGACTACGAAGTCCTCGTCCAAACGACGCGCAATATGCTGACGTCGTTGGCTCAGGATCCTGCACTCCAGGAACAACACTCCGCGGACCGCTCGACCTTGTTTGAAACTCGCTTGCGAGATCGCCTGCTCCCTTTCTTGGCCAACATCGGAGTTACGGACCGGCAGGGTAATGTGATCTACAGCGCAGTTCCACTGCGCGAACCGGTCAATGTGGCGGATGGCCCTTGTTTCAGGCAAACGGTAGAGACGCGCAGCTTTTCGGTGGGAGGGTATGGGATTGGGCGCATAGGCGGGAAGCGTACGTTGCATTTCGCGTATCCGGTACTGGACAAGGAGGGAAACTTTACAGGGGTGACCTTTGCGGCAGTCGATCTGGCCTGGATTGAGCAGGTCTTGGGCCTTACTCGAATGCCCAATGGTGCGAGCATCACCCTTGTCGACGAACGAGGCACCATTCTGGTTCGTCATCCTGACCCTGAAGGTTGGTTGGGTAAGCCTGCCATTGACAAGGAGGTCGTGAGAAAAGTCCTCGATTCAGGTGAAGGGATGGCTGAAGCAACCGATCTGGAGGGGATCCCAAAACTCTTCGGTTTTGCCCCGCTTGGGATGTCCGCAAAGAGCGGGTACATCTACGTTGGGCTTCCTAAAGAAATGGTGGTAGCTGCAGCTGACCGCGTGCTTATGCGAAGTCTGGTGTGGCTTGCGGCGGCCGGTGTCTTGGGTTTGGCCGCTGCGTGGTTCTTCACGTACCTGTCCGTAATGCGAAGAGTAAATACCCTGGTTGGCGCATCCCGTCAGCTCTCTTCGGGCAACTTGCAGGCACGAACCCGTCTTGATCCGAGTAGCGGCGAAATAGGGCACTTGGGAAATGTTTTCGACCAGATGGCCGAGTCTCTTCAGGTCCGCGAACGCGACCGCAAGGCCATGCAAGACGAGTTGCTCCAGGAAAAACAGTTCTCGGACGCAATGATGGAGAGTCTTCCGGGTTTCTTCTACGTATTTGACGAAAAATTCGAGCTTGTACGGTGGAACAAAAGCGCGGAAATCGTCACCGGTTATTCTGCCGATGAGATTTCGCGGATGCAAGCATTCGATTTCATTGACGAGTCTGATCTGCCCCTGATCAAAAAAGGTCTTAAGGAGGTCTTTGAGCAAGGAGAAGCGTCGAGGGAAGCACGCTTGGCCACAAAGAACGGAGAGAAGAGATCGTATCTGTTCAATGGCCGGTTATTTACTGTCAACGGCAAGCGCTACCTTGCCGGCATGGCCCTGGACATTGAAGCGCGAAAGCAGGCTGAAGAGTCTCTGCGCCGGAGCGAGCTGCTTTTGAGAACGATTTTGGCCACGTCGCCTGTTGGAATAGTCCTGGGCAGGCGCAGGACCATTCAATGGGCAAACCAGGCTTGGGAAAAGATGTTCGGCTTCAAGAGCGAAGATGAATATGAGGGCAAGAGCGCCAGAATACTCTATGCCTCCGACGAGGAATTTCTTCGCGTCGGACGAGAGCTTTACTCGGATCGGTCGCCCGGTGCGATTCTCGAAGCCGATGCAAGACTGAAACGTGCCGACGGTTCCTTGTTCGACGTCCACATATGCCAGAGCGTCTTGGGGTTGGAAGGCGCTTCGGAAGGAACGGGGGTCGTGGTCTTTTCCGACATAACGGAGAGGAAGCGGGCGGAAGAAGCTCTCAGAGAAAGCGAGAACATGCTGAGGAGCATTCTGGTGGCTTCTCCGGTCGGGATATGTCTAACGCGAGATCGTCTTATCAGGTGGGCGAACAAAAAGTGGGAACAGATGTTCGGGTTCGAAGATGCATCTCAATATCTCGGACAACCTACTCAAATAATGCATGTGTCAGAAAGACAGTATCTAAGAGCCCGCGAGGAAGCGTATCAGCTTCTTCAGGATCGAGAAGTAGGCGAAGCCTTCACACAGTTCAAAAGGCAAGACGGTTCCGCATTTGACGGGCGTTTGCAGATTACATACCTCGACCCTGCCGATCCATCCAAAGGAACGGTCAGCGCGATTTCGGACGAATCGGCGACAACACGAGCAGAGCAGGCCTTGCGGCAAAGCGAGTACCGCTACCGCACTCTCTTCGAGGATTCGAGAGATGCGGCCTTTGTCACGGCGCGAGACGGCACACTCATTGACGCTAACCAATCCTATCTGGACCTTTTCAAGTATGACCGGGCGGATATCATAGGCAGAAAGGTGCATCAAACTTACGCCGATCCGGAGGCTCGCAAGAAGTTCGTGGAGGAGATAAGTCCGAGCGGCTCTGTCAAAGACTACGAAGTCAAGCTGCTCAAAAAGGACGGGCCAATAATTGATGCCCTCATTACTGCGAGCGTTCGCCGAGATTCCGCGGGGGCTGTTGTAGGGTATCAGGGCATTATTCGAGACGTTACCGAGCTGAAGAGATGGCAGGAAGAGCGGAATCGTTTGGCCATAGCAGTCGACCAAGCAGCCGATACCATTGCGATAACTGATGAGAAAGGTCAAATTCAATACGTTAATCCTGCCTTCGCGGCGGTCTCAGGGCGGACTCGGGCTGAGTTGGTCGGAAAGAACATCCGAACGCTCAAGATCAGAGATGACGATCCGGATTACTTCAGGAACATGTGGAGAACTATAACCAGCGGTCACGTTTGGAAAGATCGTGTAGTCCAAAATCAAAAGAACGGTCAATCGCGCGTTGTAAATGTCACCGTCTCGCCCGTACGCAACTCTTCGGGAGACATCATCGCGTTTGTGGGCATAGGACATGACGTGACCGAACAGGTTCAACTGGAGGCAAAGCTGCTTCAAGCCCAAAAGATGGAAGCCATAGGCACGCTGGCCGGAGGAATCGCCCATGACTTCAACAACCTATTGCAGGTAATTCTTGGATATTCCGAACTGATGCTTGCGGAAAGAAAGCCAACCGAATCGGATTACGGCGACCTTGAAAGAATGCGCAAGGCCGCAAGAAGCGGAGCCGAGCTGGTCCAGAGACTGCTGACGTTCAGCAGAAAGGTGGAGCCCAAGCCTATCCCCATGGATTTGAACCGGCAAATAAGGCTCGTGGAAAAACTGCTGAGCCGAACGCTCCCCAAAATGATAGAGATCCAGTCCGATCTGGAGGAAGGCCTACCGGAAATAGCCGCGGATCCTACACAGATCGAACAGGTGCTCATGAACCTGGCGGTAAACGCACGGGACGCGATGCCCGAAGGCGGCCGACTCATCATCAAGACGACCAAGACCGTGCTTCATGAAGCGGATTGCAGAGCCCTGACCGGCGCCAAGCCAGGAGAATATGTGGTTCTTGCAGTATCGGACACGGGACAGGGCATGGACCCCGAGACCCTGGAGCACATTTTTGAACCGTTCTTTACCACCAAAGAACTCGGGCGCGGCACCGGCTTGGGTCTTGCCACCGTATACGGAATCTGCCAGCAACATGGCGGCTTTATCACATGCCGGAGCCAGGTGGGCCAAGGCACCACGTTTTCCGCGTTCTTTCCTGCGTTAGAACGTGAAGTAATGATCGACCTTGCCGACAGCGGTGTGATGCCCGCGTTCGGAACAGAGACAATACTCCTTGTGGACGATGAAGATCTCGTGAGAGACTTAGGAGAAAGGATATTGAGCCGGGCCGGGTACACGGTACTGGCCGCAGAAAACGGTAGACAAGCACTGGAGATCTATAAGCAAGAGAGAGATAGAATCGAGCTGGTCGTTCTTGACCTGATAATGCCGGAGATGGGCGGCAGGCTATGCCTAACCGAGATCCTGAAACTGAACCCCGAGGCCCGAGTGCTCATCGCCAGCGGATACGCGGGGGATTTGCCGGTGACGGAATCTCTCCAGGTTGGAGCCAAAGGTTTCGTGGGCAAGCCTTTCAAGATGAATGAGCTGCTCCAGCAGGTTCGCAGAGTCCTGGACGCCAAACTGTGAATTCATATTTGCTTGCGACTGCCATGCTTCTTTGGAGGTAATGATGGAGGAACAACGGTTCGGGCCGGTGGTTTTCGTGCCCGGCGAAAATTCGGGGAGATATCCCTTTTCTCATTCCCTATACATCGAGGCTGACATCAAGGTCCTGATTGATGCCGCGTCCAATGAGAATAGGCTTGTGGAGCTACGAGACGGCCCTGGAGTAGATGCGGTGTGGCTGTCGCACTGGCATGAGGATCATTTCAAGTACTTGCATCTCTTCGATGACAGGGAACTGTGGATCTCGAAGCAAGACGCTGCACCGCTCACAAGCCTGGAATCCCTTTTTGATGCATACGGCATGAACGCTCAGGAACGCGTGGCCTGGCAGCCCATGCTGGAACAGGCTTTCCACTTCAAACCTTGGAAACCCCACCGGCTCTTCAATGGACAACAAATGGTGGACTTGGGAGGAGTCACCGTTGAAGTGATCCCGACTCCCGGCCACACACCAGGGCATTCAGCGCTCTTCTTCCAGGAGCAGGGGGTTCTTTTTCTTGGAGATTATGATTTGTCCGGTTTCGGCCCGTGGTACGGCGACCGGGATTCAAACATCGATGACACGATTGCATCGGTGAATCGGCTCCGTACAATACCTGCCCGCGTCTGGATAGCGGCTCATGAACAAGGCGTATTTGCGGATGAACCCGGTGACCTTTGGGATCGGTATTTGGGTGTCATTCATGAACGTGAGCAGAAGCTTCTCGAGCTACTCAAAGAGCCGCGGGCCATGTCGGATATTGTTGAAGCCTATATTATTTACGGCCGAAAACGCGAGCCCGCTGAATTCTATGATTTCGGCGAACGAGCCTTGATGGGAAAACACCTGGAGCGTCTCATAGGAAACGGAATGGTGGTTTCAGACGGAGCAAAGTACAGGCTCGTACAATAGAAGACCCCCCAACGATAGCCCGTTGGGGGGTGTTGAGTTGTGGGCTTGTTAGCGGTGCTCGTGAGCTTCGGGAATCCTGATCACGTCGTAC
>JBMOME010000284.1:0-5280 GCA_049323095.1 Thermodesulfobacteriota bacterium | reverse complement strand
GGAAGGAGATCTAATACACGAGGCCATGTGTCTTCGTTGCATATGTCTTGTGTTTTCATGGCCGCGTCATAGCAATATCGCGACTCAATCGCGAGATTTATTTTAACGCCTATGGGAGGGGAGATGAATCTCCCCTCCAAATTATTGCGCAACGATGCGCTCTTGTCGCTGATCTCCGAGGCGAAGCCCCGGAGTGGTCGCCGAAGCCGACGGGTTTCATGAATCGCTGAAGCTTGTTAGTTATCCGAGTTGATGCTACTGCTTTGGGCCTGGCTTGGGTCCGCCTGTGGGCACGGGCTTCGCCGGCGCTTCCTCCGCGTTTATTTGAACATTCATCTTCTTCTTCAGGTCAGCAGCCAACTTCTCGTAATACTCCTGCTGCTTGCGGAAGCCGATTTGCTCCACTATATAGTCCTTCACCTCGTCAAAAGCGTTCACCCTCTCAGGCTTCTTGTCCTCCAGGTACACTACGTGATACCCGAATTTGGTCTGCACCGGTCCCGTGACCTCGCCTTTGTTCATGCTGAAAGCAACATCCTCGATTTCCTTTACCAGTCGGCCGCGAGATAGCCAGTCCAGATCGCCACCTCGGCTCCGACTGGGGCAAATTGATTGCTTCCCGGCAAGGTCCGCAAAATCTCCGCCCTTTTTCAGCTTGGCGAGGATTTCATTTGCCTCCTTGTCCGTCTTCACCAGTATATGTCGCAGGTGCACACTCTCGGGACTGCGGAATTGGTCTTTGTTCTTCTCATAGAAGTCCTTAGCTTCCGCATCGGTGGGCGCAGGGACATCTTTGGCCTTATCTTCCAGGTATAGCCTGGCCATAAGATCCTTCTTGGCAAAGGTCATCAGCCGTTTGAACTTGTCCGAGTTCGGCAGGCCTTGCTTCTCTGCTTCGGCCGCGATGACGTAAACGTTCACAATATAGTCCAGGGCCTGCTTTCGGCCTTGCGGGTCCGCATAGAGTTGGCGAAACCTTTCCGGCACAGAGTCGGCCATGATCTGTAGGTCTTTTTCTGAAATAGTCTCATTTCCGATTTTGGCGAGCACCTTGTCTTTTTCCTGGGCTGAACCCGGTGCAATAGCGGCGCCGCAGAGGATGCA
Organism: Thermodesulfobacteriota bacterium; assembly: GCA_049323095.1. GTDB lineage: Bacteria > Desulfobacterota > Desulfomonilia > Desulfomonilales > Desulfomonilaceae > VGSG01. The sequence goes on along the minus strand of JBMOME010000284.1, from coordinate 4,176 downwards.
GGCGAATGCTGCACACAAAAGACCTTTGAAGAACCAGTGGTTATTTCTCACGTGACACTCCTTGTCTCATGTTTCTTGACTAACTCTTTGTTATGACGAAATGATATTATCCCAGCCGGAAAACGCTTATATCACAGCGCCCTTCCCAAGTCAAACACTCCAAAGGCGCCTTTTCCAGTAAGTATTCAGTTCCCAGCGGCCAACAACTGTCATTGCGACCCCGCCAAAAGGCGGGGGAAGCAATCTCAGCGCTAAAGGACCGAGATTGCTTCGTCCTCCGGATCGAGTCCGGAGTCCTCGCAATGACAGATAGCGTCAAAATCTCCCGAGTAACTGAATGATTACCTCTTACGCCCTTCCTTCCACCCACCTCCTCCGAACGGGCGGCACGCGGTCCGGGGCAGTTGGGCAATTGGACGTAGATGGATGCTCGAGTTTCTCCGTCTTACCCGAGGTGATGCGATTTGTCCATACCTTGCTATTCCGGCTCCGGTGGCTAATTCTGGTAGTGGCCGGCACACGCCGGTCCGGGAGCTGCCGAAGAGTAGTCCGCGGCTCCGGTAAGGCCGAATGCATGGATATGGTGCGAAGACACGACTCAAAGCCAGTAAGTCTCAGAGATTTATGCGCTATCTTATGAAGATCCGTCTCAATTCATATGTCATGTTGATTTTCGGGCGCAATTAGGATAAGTTAAACGCCGGGAAGGAGGCACCGAGGGAAATTCTATGCCTTGTGCGCCAAACAAAGTCACCATTTGGAGTTCTTTGACCCTGCCGCTCGCCCTGGCCTGCCTCTGCGTCCTCGTTACCGGCTGTCAGGACATCGAGACCCTCCAACGAGAGGTCCTCAAGAAGATCAACTCCAAGCTCGTCAAGACCAAGAAACCGTTCACGCCCCGAGACGGAATCACCATTCAACCCACGCCCTTCTATCGGTCCGCTAACCCAAATTCTGAGGTGATCCGCAACCTCCCCGCGGAAACCCCGGTCCATCTGATAGATAAGGTTGGTGAGTGGTACCGCGTGCGCATTCGCGACGGCCGTGAAGGATACGTCTCGGAAAAGGTTGTCGGCGGCGAAGATATCATCCGCATAACGCACGATCTCCGACGATCCATAGAAGGGATGCCGGTCCAAGCGGAAGGGATCATTAAGAATAGGGCTAACTTCAGACTGAGCCCTGGGCGTCACCAGCCCGTTGTGGACCTTCTCCCGGCTGGAAGAAAGTTCGAGATGTACGAAAGGGTGGTCACTGCACGCCAGAACTCCACACCTGGCAATACCACCACGCGAGGGGGACAGGAAGAGGAGTTTTCGCCAGGTGACACGCGATCTGCCGGATCGCAGGCCGAGGATGAGCCCTCCAAAAAGGATGTGTGGTACAAGGTGAGAATCGAAGACGGCCGAGTGGGTTACGTATTTACCCACAACCTTACCTTTACACCGCCTGAAGATCTGGCTCGCCAAGTGCCGTACATGCGCCTGCTTGCCTGGAGACCCGTCGGCGCCACCGACGACCCTGACCTGGGCGTCAAGCGCGATTACCTCACCGCGTTCGCACCCACGGGGAGAGACCCGGGCTCGGACTACACCCATCTTTACTTGTTCGTTTGGTCCAAGTTGAAGCGACGAGAGATCGCTTGGCGCATGACGCTTCACGGAGTACTCCCGATCACCGATTTCAAATACGAGGGGAGTCCCGGGTTCAGCGTCCGCTATCTTCACCCCACCAAGAGCGACAAGCTGGTTCTGGCCAGCTTCGTCTATTCCAAGGGACGAGTCCGCAAAGTCAGCGAAGAAGAAATCCCCGACCCCAAAAGAGCCCACTGACCAATAGACGCGAACCCCGCATCGAGGCCTGACCCGGGCCACGATCTAGGGATTTTCCGTGCGCAATCTCTTTCTCGTCCCTGCCGATATACCGGTTGTCAAGATTCATGGTTTCGTTGATAGCTGGCGCTTGAAGGAGACCGGTAGGGGCCGGCGTCCCCCGGATCGGGTCCGGGGCAGGCTCTGCCGGTCCGAGCTGGTTGATATTTTTGAGAAAGATGTGCCGGCACGGAGGCCGGCACCTACCAAAACCCAAGCGGCAACCGGACATTATTTTTGACACTTGCTATAATGGGGCTCAAAGCACCATAGGACAATTTCAATAACTTACCCTTTTTCAACCAGGCCCAGGGGGAGAGAGACACTGTGCCGACGCACCTTTCAATTGAGAAGACCAGCGAATATTCCGACCTGACCGCAGTGCGCAGAATTAATTCAACCTGAATGATAGAGACGGATCTCTCTCGATATGCTCCTGCTCAAAGGAGGAAGACCCCGGAGGCGTGCCATGACAATCCGGCGAAGGTCCGTAATTACGGTATGTTGCCTGGGCGTAGTATTACTGTTGGCCCTTTCGCTCCTCGGTCGCAGCCTCGGCGCTGAGTGGCCAGATCCTCCGCCGGACCAACCTGAGCAGATATGGTCCAAGGTCGATTACGATTCGAAGCTGACAGATACGTTTTTTGAATCAGATGAGGAGAGCTGTCCGGACGGAAGTGCAGCATGTCCAACTTGCAAGGATGGTGAACAGCTCCTGAAGCATACAGCGAAGTGCTTTTCCACCTCTTTCGGTGTCAAGCATTTAGTCAGATTCTGTCAAGCCAGCTTGCTTGATGCGCATACGATCGACCTCTTCCTCAATGAGAGCAATCGGGCGTTTCGTGATTCACTGAAAATTCGGATCAGGAATGGAAAGTTTACTTGTCAGTACTGGATTGTTGACAGTTTCCATACCTTTACGTGGAGGACGACGCGGCAGCAGTTGACTTTGGACAAGAAGGTGTACCGGAAGGGCGACTCGATCAAAGGCAGAATTTACTTTGAGTGCCTAAAGAAGGTAAAGGACCCGAAAATCATTGAGCGAGAGGGGTGGCCCAGAGATCCGACAGCTACCATCAAGGTCTTCGGAGTATTCAAAACGGTTCTTGAGTAAGCGGAAAAGAGCATGTCAAACTTTCGAGGAGACGTCCTTTCGCGCTTCTGAAACGAATTGCGAACTCTTGTCATGCCTTCGGGGACGATACGGGCGACCCGCGTGAGCTTTGCGGCTGGGGAACCGGCGTCTCGATCACGGGGATGAGGGGTCAGGTCTGCTCTTGGCTCATGTTAATTCGTCCTGACCTTATACAGGATCTCCTTATGAGCCATGAGCAGACCTGACCCCTTTGACTTGACCTTTGACCTTTGACACGAAGTTTTCCATTGTCCGCCCGCTGAGCTTCTGGATTCCCGCGTACGCGGGAATGACGAATTGGGGTCCATTGGCTACATTCCTCAGAATCTCGATCCACTGGCCAAACGGACATTATTTTTGGCAACGGGTATAATCATGCCTTCGGAGGAGATACGGGCGCTTTGCGTGAAGCTTTCGGCTGAGTCACGGGTCCCTCGATCACTGGGTAACCCTGGAGAGGCACAAAGCCGAAGAGCGTAGTGAAGAGACTCTGCGGAAAGGCTTTCAGGAGCCGATTGTACACGTCGACGCTTTTGTTGTACAGCTCTCTGTTCACCTTGATGCGAAGGGTGAGCCCTTGCATCCTCGACCATTGTTTCGCGAAGGGAGGATATTCACGGAACCGGGGATTTGACTCCTGGAGCTTTTCGACCTCAGCAAGATATTTATCCATCACATCTACCGCCGCGACCACTTTGTCCGGCTCGGACACCCGCATTGAGATCCCTCGTGCTTCCAGAAGCCTCTGAGCTAGCCTGGCATGGCCCGGCTCAAAACCTCTCACCGCTTCGATAAGGCCCGGCATGATTTCATTGCGCTCCTTGACCGCTGTGAGGAAATCCTGCCATTCGGTAACCACCTGCGACCTTACTTCCTGGAGCTGCGGCCTAAGGCTGAGAAATGACATGAGGGTAATGACCAGAAAAGCAAGGAGAAAGCTAAGCCCGAATTCGACGATGCGAAGGCCTGGTGGACGACTCCGACGCGGAACCAAGCCTTCACCCGGGCCGCGAGTCGCTGCTCGGGGAGGCGGAGAGCCGTCTTGTAGCGAGGCGAAGAAGCTGTGTCCGCCTGCGCCCCGCGTTCTTGCTAAATAATGTTTGTCATTTACTATCAAGATGTTATCTATATAACATGATATATTAGTTGATGATAATAGCTTTAACTTTA
>JBMOME010000283.1:0-5331 GCA_049323095.1 Thermodesulfobacteriota bacterium | reverse complement strand
CTCCCCGATCAAAAACCGGTACTTCTGGATGTAGTTCTTCTTTATCGTCTGATCTTGGCTGTTGATTCTCATGGACTCACTACCTCTCCCTCAGGGTACTTTGTCCACGAATTATCTAACATCTACAATTGCGAGTCCCGCGTGCCGCGGGACGAAGCAATCTCCAGCACCGCCAAAGCTGAGATTGCTTCGCTGCGCTCGCAATGACGAGTGTGTTGCCATTCGATCCTGCACGTAACCGAATCACGACCCAATATCCCCTGCCCCATGTCATGGGATCCCCTGAATGGCACGTGCCAGGCGTTGATCGCTTTGCTGCAACATATGATTGTTCAGCTTGTTCTGTTCGTCTGCTTTTAGCAGCGCGTACATGACACGATAGTATTGGTCCGGGTCATAGCTGATCAAAATCAAATCAACGCCCCCGTTGAGCGCGTCGACGCTCGCTTTTTCGATACCCGCGGCGCTGCGATATACCGCGATCATGCTGAAATTGTCGGTAATGAGAACGCCATCATGCTTCCATTCGCCGCGAACCAACCCTGCAATCACGGATGGGGAAGCAGAAACCGGGCGCTCACGGTCCAGCGCGGTCAGTCGCACATGACCGAGCATGGTGAAAGCTCGACTTTCCCGCATCAACGCGCGAAATGGCATCCAGTCGGTGTCGGTTAGTTCTTCAAGGGAAGCTGTCAGGTTCGCGTGGTCGCGATGGGTGTCCTCAAACACTCTTCCTAAGCCTGGAAAGTGCTTCAGAGTGCACCGAACGCCCGCTTCTTCAAGGGTGCTGCAGTACCATGTTGCTACCTGGGTGACTACGGACGGGTCGAAAGAAATTGCACGTCGGTAAATGCGGGTCAAGTGATCGTTCGGATTGACTACCTGATGGTTCACGTCCACGACCGGAGCGAAATTCAGGTTGACTCCGACGTCCGCGAGTTCCCGGGCCTGGATGTGAGCCAATTTCCTGACTGCTTCCTCACGCGCCCCGAGGTCAGAGTGGCTTTGTACGATTTCCGATAGCGCGGGCATAGGAGTCAGAGGCGGGGATAATCCGGAGACGATGCCGCCTTCCTGGTCTGTGGCGATCCAGAGCCGTGGCAGGCCCTGTTCTTGCCTCAGTTTTTGGAAGAATCGGATTTCTTGCCGCACATCGGCAACGCTCTTGCCTGGAACATTGTGCGCGGAAATGAAAATGCCCGCGATGGCCCGGAGCCTGACCAGTTCCCGGACTTCCGCGATGTCACGATAACCCACGATGAAATGTCGGCCCAGTCTTTCCAATCGGCTGGGATCTGCGTGCAGGACCTGGTAGCGCATCCAATGAAAGCGAGCTTCCAGGGCCAGCGTGGTCGTAAAGACCAGGGCGGCGGCGAGCATCCCCACTGCGACCAGCACCTTCAGCAACCGTTGGTCGCTGCGAACGCTGCGCATCGCCCAAGCTTGCACGAGAATGAGAATGAGCGGCAAACCAATCAATCCCATGAGCATCTGAGGACGCATGTCGACCAGAAAGGGTGCGCGCCAATCCCAAGCAAAAGGCACAAGGGCAAAGGCCACCACGATAGCGAAGAGAGCGATTAGATGTTTCATCATTCCGACCGAAGTTGAATCGTGAAGTTTTCCTTCTCAAGAACCGACTTGGAAGCCTCGCCCGGCCCTCGATGCCCTGAGTATGACATTGAGTTGTGCAACGTTGATGACAAAGTGGAGGAAAATTTGTGGAAATGCGGAGGAAAGTCGAGACAAAAGAGGCAATGGAAAATCCGCAGATTGCACAGATGGACGCAGATATTGCTAGGTCTCCTCTGAGAGGGAACAGAAGATGTGGATTCAGTCTTTTGCCGAATTGACGGCAAGGGTCTAGGCTTCAGCCGCGGCGCCACAGTTGAAGGAAAAGAATCACTTTTGACCGGAGGTAGTCGGTCCAGCGTCCTATCGCTGTCGCGCCAGGCTCGACTCTAGGCGGTGCAAGTTTCGCAATGACATACCGAACCCGATTGCCCCATCCTTGAACTTGTTCAATTCGGGCAAGCACCCGCCAGAAATAGGCGAACCGACTGCGAATGACGCGATCCTCAAGCCGCCGTGGTACATATGAGGCCAAGGCCGTTGACACGTCAGACGGTGCAGGTGTTTCCCACTTTTCGCCCAGTTCGCGGAAGATCCAAAACAGAGGCCGCATCACCCCCAAGGACCGGGCGAGCGCGATGAGTCGGTCCCAATCCATATTGAGAGAGCGCAGGAGCAGCACAAGGTCCACCCAATCGCGTAGATCTCCACCGTGTTTTAAATTATGAAGCGCCAGGCAAATCAGATTAAGCTCAGGCGAGAAATAGAAGACCCGCCAGCCGTAGAGCTCGCTTTCAACGGCATCGCTCCAAACAATGTCTGAGCCGAGCTCGTAGTAATTCATAGCCCGGATGCAGCGATGAAGGTCAATGAATTCGGGAGGATTGCTTGAACATCCGTATACTCTAGGCAACTTCAGCAGGCGCTCTTCGTCAGGGTCCAATTCAACCAAGAGCCTGTACCCAAGCCGTTCTAGTTCCCGGCCGCATTGTTCAAAATGTTCCTCTCGAACGAGCAAGTCCAGGTCAAGCATGGGGCGCAGTGCAGGATCTTTGAAAACAAATCGGCCCAGGTATGCGCCTTTGAGGCAAATCAGAGGAATGCCGGTATGGTTCAAGGCGGCCAAGAGTGGACGTAAGGCAGCCTCCCTTTGCATAAGGCGAATAGCAGAGCCTCGATAATCTTGCTGCAAACCCGCGAGAATCTCTGGTGCAAGGCCGACCCCCGCATGAGCTTTCAAAGAAGAGTACAACCATGGACCTAGTTGTTCGGAGCGCACTATCTGCAAATGGTGCGCGGTCCACGCACTGCACATCGCTGGTTCAGGCACGCGTCCCAAAGCCAGCGTTCGTACGACTCTTCTCACATCATCCTGTGGGTTCAAGGTGTGTATTCCGTGCAAGGGCCGAATGCGGTGTGGCCCATTGCCATCTCGCAAGCATAATTTATCATGCTTCTTGGGTGCAGGACACCATACTCCCTTGGCTGGAATCTCTTGCTCCGATGCGTACGCGCATACCTGTAAAAGGAGAGCTTCTGTGCTTGTCTGCCGTGTCGGACGGGGTCGCTCAGCCGCCGGCTTGCCCGCGATTCTCCGGGTCTGCCTGCAGCTTTCCCTGTGCAAGCAATCCGAGCTTGACGTGCAGTTCACGGAAGGACTTCATCATGAGATCGTGGATGAGAACGAGCCGATTGTGAGGGCTTTGCGCGTTGTCTAGGCGCTTGTCGATTTCCGCTTGAAGTGCTTTCAGCTCAGGATGGCTGTCGAGGAACTCGTCGCGTTCCTTGATGGCCTGTGCATGGGCGTCCGATTTTACTATTTGCAGTTTGGACATGGGTCACCACGCTGCATGACCAATCATTCTATAAATATTATAGCACAAAAAGGACAAATGCTCATGCGCTATCCCACGTAAAGGTACCTTTGCCGTGGCGCAATGCCTGTTTGGGGTGCATTTGTCTCGAAAGGGGGGGGTCTGCTTGACTAAGGAATCGGGATTGGCTTTACTGCCACCACCGTGCGCGCAGAGAGGTTTCCGGAGTTCATGGCCACGAAGTCAATATTGCTCCTTGCCGGAGAGGCATCAGGAGATTATCACGCAGCTGCTCTGGTGCGGGACCTCAAAGAGCTCATGCCGGAAGTGCGAATCTCCGGAATAGGCGGGGACAGGCTTGCGCAAGCAGGAATGGAGCTCTTGCATCATTACCGTGAGATTAACACGATAGCGCTGGGCGAAGGCCTGCGTCAGGTCCGCAATATTCTTGCTGCGTACGGTACCATGAAAAGCGAATTGAGGAGCGGCAAGCATCAGCTCTTCATCCCCGTCGATTATCCGGACGTGAACCTGCGGTTGTGCCGAGTCGCTCGCAACGCGGGAGTAAGGGTTTGTTACTACGTGAGTCCGCAAGTATGGGCCTGGCGAAAAGGAAGAATACGCACCATCGCCCAACGAGTGGACAAGATGATGACGCTCTTCCCTTTCGAGGAGCGCCTTTATCGTGAAGCGGGGGTACCGTCAGTCTTCGTGGGCCATACCATGGTGAAAGACATCCCGGAGACCTGGGATCGCGCTTCTCTCCGTCACGAGCTGAATCTCAACGAAGAATCCTACGTGGTCGCTCTTGTGCCAGGGAGCCGACCCGCGGAAATCAGCCGAATGCTGCCCCGAATGTGCCAGGCCGCGGAGCTGTTCGCGCGCAAATTTCCCGAGGCCTCTTTTGTGCTGCCGCTGGCCGCGGAGCATCTCAATGGTCTCGTGCAGGGCATTCTCGCGGATTATCCTATTCCGGTCCGTGTTCACTCGGTGGAAGCCCCCCGGATCATGGCCGCGGCGGATTGCGGACTGGTAACCTCAGGCACCGCGACGCTCCAAGCAGCGCTCTGTGGAATGCCTCATGCGGTAGTGTATGTTGTCGATCCGCTCACCTGGTGGCTCGGGCTGAAGGTGATTCACCCGTTGCTGATGGAGAAGGACGTGCATCTTGCCATCGCCAACGTGCTCTCCATCCAGGAAGAAAGCTTTGGCTCCGACCCCATTGCAGAGATGCAGGCCCACGGGATTTCCATAACCTGCCAAGAGTGCGGGCGCCCGCTCTTTGTTCCTGAGGTCTTGCAGAACCGCGCGACTCCCGAATACCTTGCTGAATGGCTGACCAGGTTCCGTTCGGACCAAAACCTCAATGACGCAATGACAAGCGGATTTCGTCAGATCAGACGGATGCTCGAACCTCCGGGCCAAGGCCCGATTGCCGCTAAAATCGTCGCGGAGATGCTCCGCACAAATGCGCTTTCACAGCGGTGAATCCTCTCGGAGGGAGGTTGGGGATCTCCTGAACGAAGGTCCGACGGCCTTGCGTCGTCCGAAGTGAAGGAGATTCACAACCGACAGCCCTTCACAAGGCACTTGTTTGAGGACGATTTGGCATGACCCTGTACAAACGAAAGGCCCTCGTGTACTGGTAGGGACACTAAGGCCTTCCCATCCCAAAGTTTCTCCTAGATGTAGGTAGGTTGGTTATTCGGACACCACTGCCATCTCCGGGTTCCCGAAAAAAAGCGGGCTGCCCATTTCCATGTGATTGGACAGCCTTTCATACGAACTCGCCATAAACAAATAACGCTGCCGACAGTTGTCATCAGGAGGCCACAACCCGAAGCAATTCCCTCGTCATTCCCGTGAAAGCTTGTCCTGGCGAAAGCGGGGACGGGAATCCAGGAAGGGGGGGGGGGGCTGCGCCCCCCGCGGCCCCCGGCGGCCG
>JBMOME010000282.1:0-5351 GCA_049323095.1 Thermodesulfobacteriota bacterium | reverse complement strand
TGGAGGCGCTGGATTTGGGCATTCAGGACCGCATACTGGACCTCTGCTGTGGCCAGGGTCGCCACGCGCTGGAACTCACCCGCCGCGGCTTCCGATGCGCAGAAGGTCTGGACAGATCCCACTACTTGATTCAGAGGGCACGAGAGCGCGCCAAGCAGGAGGCCCTGGCTGTCAAGTTCCGAGAAGGTGATGCGCGCAAGCTTCCCTATAAGGCCGACCAGTTCGACGCGGTCCTCATCATGGGGAATAGCTTCGGATACTTTGAGACGGTTCACGACGACCTGCGCGTCCTGCGAGAGGTCCTGCGAGTCCTCAAGCCCTGGGGCAAGCTTCTTATCGACATCGCAGACGGCGATTACCTGAGGAGCAACTACCAGAGCCGATCATGGGAATGGATAGACAAGAACCTCTTCGTATGCAGGGAGCGCTCGCTTTCTTCCGACGCGGAACGCTTGGTATCGCGCGAAGTGGTGACCCACGTGGCGCGGGGCGTGATAGCCGACCAGTTCTATGCGGAAAGGCTCTATTGCAGAGAAAGTCTTGGAAGACTGCTGCAAGAGGCCGGCTTCATGGAGATCTCCTTTCCCGCGCAGATTTCGCCGGCCTCCCGAAGGGCGCAGGACCTGGGCATGATGGAGCGCAGGCTGATCGCCACAGCCCAGGTGCGCAAGCAGTGGGTGCCTTCACGAAAACGATCGGCCAAGGGCGAAAAGCATATCGCGGTAGTCCTGGGGGATCCCCGGAAGCCTGACCCGCTCAAGCCGTTGTCCGTTTTCGACGATGACGACTTCTACACAATTGACCGGATGAAGGCAGCCTTTGAAGAGATTAGAGGCTACCGGTTCACCTATCTCACCAATCATGACACGCTCGTGCGCGATCTATTCAAATTGGCCGGCAAGGTGGACCTGGTCGTGAATCTCTGCGACGAAGGCTTCAGAAATGATCCCCGGAGTGAACTCCACGTGCCCGCGTTACTCGAGACGTTTGGATTCTCTTACACAGGCGCAGGACCGCAGTGCCTGGCATTCTGCTATGACAAGTCTCTGGTGCGGGGGATTGCCAAGGAAATGGGAATCCCCGTGCCACAGGCTTACTTCATCAAACCCGAAGACTCCACGTACGAACTGCCAATTGACTTTCCTGTACTGGTGAAGCCTAACTTCGGCGATTCCAGCTTTGGAATCACGTCCAGGAGCGTAGCTTACGATGCTGAAGGTCTAATCAACGCTATCCTGGAGATCCGCCGGGATCTCGGGTACGAGAAACCAATCCTGGTCGAAGAGCTTCTCACGGGCAAGGACCTTACGGTAGGAATTGTCGGGAACCCGCCCAGTTCTTACGCGGTGCTCCCAATCACCGAAGAGGACTATTCCGCGCTTCCGCCGCACCTTCCTCGTATCTGCGGATATGAAGCAAAGTGGTGCCCGGATTCTCCCTACTGGAAGATCAAATCCGCGCCCGTGGACTTGCCTGATGAGACACAGAAGGCCCTGATCGAATGGTGCACCGTGCTTTCCGAACGCCTCGAATGTCGGGATTATACCCGGTTTGATTGGCGTCTGGATGCTGACGAGAATCCCAAGCTCTTGGAAGTAAATCCCAATCCGGGATGGTGCTGGGACGGCCATCTGGCCAAAATGGCGGCCTTTTCCGGAATGAGTTACCCTCAAATGCTTGAAGCCATTATCAGAGCCGCAGAGGAACGCCTCAACCTCGACACGCCGATGGACAAACCTGCCGAGGCATAGTCACCGGCGGCCGGCGCTCCGAAGCGCTGAATTGCATTGTTAGGCTGCCGGCACACTGATTGACTTGAAGTTCAAGAGGTGGGTCCGACAGAGGGAGGCCAGAGCCACCCTCTGCCGAATAGCAGGAGAGTGCGGAACTACTTCCTACGCATAACCTGCGCAGGCATTGTCTTCATCGCAGCAGGCTGCTGCACAGGATTTGAAACCCTGACAGGTGATGCTTGGCGCACAGGCATTGACTGCAGCATCGGTTTCTGCTGAACCGTGTTAGAAACTTTGACGGGCGCCGCTTGGATGGGGAACAACTTGGGCTGAACTGCGCGTAGCGTCTGGGGCGCCCCCTGGATACGTTGGCTCTTCTGGCTGACATCCTCGGTTATCTTTGCCCGTTGTTTGGATCCCTGGCCGGACGCAGAGCTGGAGGCCTGGCTGGAAGGGCCGGCTGACGAAGCCTTGCCGCTTGATGATCCAGGATCTTGCTCGATCGACCCGCCGGGTTTTTGCGTTTTCAGACCGGCCCGTGCGGCCAAGGAGGCGTCAGGCTTTGCCGAGGATTTCACGGCAGCTGTTTCCGGCGGCTTCTTGGAACCCGCATATGAGGCATCGGGGTTCTTGACAGGCGGTTTCTTGGAACCTGCATAGGGAGCATCGGGGTCCTTTACGGGCGGCTTTGTTTGGGCGGGAACGACCGCGGGGACTATCTTGCTCGTCACAAGATGCTCCCATGACTTCTGGGCTTTGGCGTTTGACGATCCGGGATTTTGCTCGATGGAACCTCCGGGTTTTGCGGGGCTCAGACCGACTTGTTTGGCCAAGGAGGCGTCCGGTTTGACCGAAGGACCGGGAACGGCCGCCACCGGGGACTTCTTAGTGCCCGCATCGGCGTCTTCGCCCGGCTTTCTGTCAGGCGGCTGCTGAGTGGCAGGTTGTGCCGGGCCTGTCGTTGGAGGCGGAGCCGGCTGAGAAACCTTGGGGGCTGTATCCCAGTTGTTACCGGAAGGCGACGGCGGAATCGACGGAATCCGAGTGAATGTTTTCACGTAAGGATCGCCGGACTGCTTCATGGGAGAGCTCTTACTTCCTATACTTGGATCGTCGTCCTTCTTTCCGGTATCCGTTATTGAAGAGGATTGACTCCCAGTGGAATTAGACTGTTTGGCGGACTGGGAAACACACTTGCCCCATAGGCAGACCATGTCTTTGGGACAATGATTGTCGGCACTGCAACCGGTCATGTGGGTCGCCATGTGGCCCCCCTCCGCCCCTGTAGTAAAACTGCCCGGGGGGTCTTTGAACCATTTTTCACATAGGCAGGTGGTAGGATTAGCGTGCCAACCATTCTTTTCGTCACATTGTGGCTGCCATTTCGTACATGTTCCGTCGGAGTTCTTCTTATCACACGGGCCACACTTGGCGGGTTGAGGCACCGCATCAGTCACCTTATCCTTAACGCACTGCCCGCCCTCGCAGACAAAGCCTTGAGGACAATCACCGTTTGACTTACAGGGTTTTGGTGCCGCGGTCATGCACCATCCCTGAACGCAGGCATAGCCTTTAGGGCATTCGTTGTTTGACTTGCACTGCGGCGGAAGGCACTGGAATCCATTGCAGATCCAGTCTTTGGGACAATCGCTGTTACTACTGCAATTCGGATGCGTAGCACTGTTCGGCTGGTTGGGTTTCTTGCACGTGCATTTTTCGTAATCAGGCTCCCAGCCCGCGAGGCATTTTATTTGCACTTTGGTGCATGTGCCGTCAGCGTTCTTCTTATCACATGGGCCACACGCTATGCCCCAGGTGCCTCCTCCGGGCGGCGGTGGGGGCACGACGCCCCAGGTGCCCCCTCCGGGCGGCGGCGGTGGCACGACGCCCCAGGTGCCCCCTCCGGGCGGCGGCGGTGGATCTCCCGGATTCGGTTGTGGTCCCGGATTAGGTTGAGGTCCCGGATTCGGTTGAGGCGCTTGATTGTCCGCTCCACCAAGTGGAAGATTCGCGAGTACCTGACCGGCAATATCGGCCAATGCGGTCAATATCGTAGGTGGTGTCAAACCCATTGGCGGCAATGGAATGTCGGGCATGGAGAGGGGAGGAATAGGCTCCTCGCGAAGAACACCCTCGCGGCAAGAAGCCACGGTGACGGGAAGGGTCCCCGGAATAGTGGTCATTGATGCCAGCGCGAGGAGCCAGCCCTTAGAGACCCCTGTGGTTGGCGAAGGCTCTCGACCTTGTTCCACCAGAACCGTGCGACAGGACGTAAGCAGTCTCGCTCGCGGCAACTCGTCGGCAATGTTCTTGACTACCACCTTGCCCCACAGGACTGTGACTCTGGTCCTCCGAGCGTCGATTGCTTCGATCACGAAATCTGCGGGTTCCTGAGTCGGCACCACCCTTACCAAAGCCGTCGGAGTTGCCACGACAAAAGCAGACACCGGAGTAGTGTCGGCAAGCTTCTTGATAAATCGCACGGCTCCGTGGTCGATACCCGCAACGAGAGAAGAAGACGCTCCTTGAACGTGCGAGGCAAAGATCTTGAGTGAGGAATTCGCTCCCAGGGATGCATCCCCCTCGTCCGCGGCGGTCCTGTCAAGATTGAGCCAGAGCTTGCTATTGGATCCGGTCAGGATTGCATCCTGAACATAGACCCTGTCCAACGCGCTGAGCGCCTTTGAACCGTCTTCGCCGCCGCGTATCAGACCTGCGGCTTCTTGGATCTGTCTGACTTCGCCAACCGGCTCTGTCTTCGATTGGTCTGAAGCAGCCCAGGCAATTCGGTTCCCAGACAAAGACCCCAGACACAGACCAATCAGAATCCCGAGCGTCAGGCTCAGGCTTCTGACTCCCAGATTTCTTAGAATATTTCGCTTCATTGTCCGGCCCTCCTGCACTGCGGATTCTGCGTGCTTGGTACACCATTCGGAAAAGCCGGATATCTACAACAAGTCGCGTAGCTGATTTCCTGAAGAGTCAAGTAACGCCGGTCTGGGAGCAGACTGAACGACTGACGCGGCAGCCGTGTAGTAATTGCCTCCGCCTTGCGAACTGTACGGTCAGAGATAGAAATTCGAGGAGGTGGCTGCCATGAAAGCCTGGGCAGAAAAGAGAGGACGCCAAATGGAGGCCATGGGAGAAAAGGAATTGGCCGAAATGTTCCAACTGGTGGTCAGGATCTGTGAGCTTGAAGAGCGGCTCATGGAGAGATCAACGAATTCATACGGACCCAGAGTGGCCTAACCCGCAAGGCCGCGGGTCTTGTCATGAGAGGAAGGCCCGCTTGCTCATGGGAGTGTTTGCTTACCACCTCCTCCATATGCTCACGCAATTCTATTTCATTGGCGAAGAAGTCAAGCCGTCAATGGAGTGGCTAATGAAGCATCTGATTAACGTGCGAGCGAAGGTCGCGTATCATGGCCGGAAGTGGTATGTCCATGTGGCATCGACGATTCCTTCGGCCTGACATTACTGTGGTGTGTTCGGATGAGGGCCAACGGAATGTTGGTTGACGAAGGGGTGGACGGTGAGGTACGCTCAAAAACGGGAATAATAGGGACTTTCTCACGAACATGACGAAGGTCTTGCCTGCGCCCGGTAATGTCGGATTCC
>JBMOME010000281.1:0-5354 GCA_049323095.1 Thermodesulfobacteriota bacterium | reverse complement strand
GGTCTGGGGAGGCCCTTTTTTCAAAAAGGGCCTCCCCAGCCACTTCTTCACCCGTCTTACCCCTACCCAAGCTTCTTGCACAGTTCTGCGACTCGTGCGCCGAGTTTTTGGGCGATATCTGCGTTCTTTTCATCAGGAGCAGCCACACATGCCGCGCCGTAATGGCCGGTGGCAGACATGGGATCTCCAACAATGATCATTCCGTAGATGAGCAGGCATTGGAGAATGGAAATGATCGTGGTTTCGTTGCCGCCGGCCCAGTAGCCTGACGAGGCAAAGGCCGCGCCAACCTTGTTTTCCATCTGTTTGCGAACGCCCACGTATTCGTCAAAGACCCGTTTCAGGTCCGCGGCCATGACCCCGAAGTACACCGGAGAACCCGCGATGATCCCTGCCGCGTTGACAAAGTCATCCCTGGTCACTTCCTGAGTGGATTTCATGACAGTTTCCACACCGGCAATTGACCGCACGCCTTCCGCGACCTTTTCCGCCAGCTTCCGTGTGTTCCCAGTCTTGGAATAATACAAAACCAATACGTTCATGTTCCATCACCTCCCATATCCTCCCGCATTTTTAGCTCGGATCGGAATCTGCCGCAACAACGAGGACACCGCGGAACATTGTCGCCTGCTCAACCGGCTGCCTTGGTTGCCAGGTCGGGCTACGGTACTAATGCGGGCTACCACGGCGGCCATGAGCCTTCTTTAGTCAATAACATTACATCTCGCGCTGGAGATTAACCTCTCCCGAAGACCGTTCATGCATGCCTATAAGAGGCTTTCGGTGTTGTCATGATCCAAAGTCAATCTTGAAAACTCGCGTTCAGAGCACACGGTAATGTCCAACCTATTGCCAGATTCCTTAAATATGCTCCTGATTTCATCTACTAATGCGTCAATACCTCTCGTTGACATACCGTGCTTGTAAGCTACTATAATGTCTATGTCTTCAAATACCTTCCTTCTTAGGTAGGAGCCGAGGACGTAGACGCGACATTTGCCAGGAAGCAATTTGCTCTTTCTTAGGTTATCAGCAAGGTATTGAATTCTTGCTCTCTTCTCTTCGTTTAGCAGGTAATTGAGGAAGTCTTCGCCCTGAACGCGAACAGCTCCCATGAATTCTTTGAGCATGAATAGGCCGACATTGTGTTGGATACATAGTCTCTTTGCATCTTCAGAATACGAAGAATACGGATTCGAGCAAATTATAGCATCTATATTTGGGTCAATAATTGTGATGCTTTCAAAAGTGTACGCAGTGAAATAGTAAGCGTTGGTCACAAAAACCCGCAAGACTCGATCATCCACTAAATGGGCCTCAAAGATACACTCATTCCATTGCTCCATGTGGCGAATAAAGGAATGGTTTGCCAAGAATCGGTTTATGTACTCAGAAATGGTGTTGCTTCTAAACTCAATGACCTCCTTTCGTCGTGTTTCCAAGCTTTCTAATCCTATTCCTAGTTTTGATTTTACGAAGTGGTCAAACGCCACGGGGAACAGCTTGTAGTCATTTATCCTTTCAGTGAAAAGGCAGTTTTCCCGAAAAGAGTCAGCATGAATCTTGTAATCGAGCATTTCACGATAAGCATCCCAAGGGTACGGAAAATTTTTTTTGTTTTTCTCGAAGATGTCAATAATTTTCTGGTTGTTCGGAAGTATGGTGTCCAAGCATCTTCTTCGCCAGATCTTGTGGGTGTCTCCTGATTGTCCCTCCAATGCTTGCTTAGAAAAAGGCCCGTATGCTTCGAAAATTCGCCTATTCTGATCCAGTAAATCACTTACCTCTTTCAAAAGCTCCTGTTCGTCATGAAAAATGGGGACAGAGAAGACGGACTGTATTTTCCGGATGTGATGCTCTTTCCACATTCTCATTTGTTCAACTGAGTATTTGGCCTCAAGTTCATCGACAACCCTGTGGCAGTCGAGGCAGAGAATTATTAGATTGGATAAGCCGTCCTTCTGTATTATCTCGGCGAGATGGTGCTCGGAGCGCGGGCTGCTCTTCCCGACCCCAATGATGTGAGCGAGATCTGCAAGGGTCACCAAATCATTATCAATGTTAGCAAAGACGTACCTGTTGCAGTTCGGGTTTTGACAATGACCAGCGCATTGGGCCCAAAGTTGTCGTTTGATATTAGCTGGTATCGACTTCCTTGTCATTGGGCTGCCTTAAGTACCTATACGGGTCGCGTTCCCCGGCGGAAAGGAAAGGCTTCGCTCTTCTGATCCACCAGCTTCGGCTTGTCGCGGGCAACCGTCGTAGAGTCTGGGCGGCTGCCCAACGGGTGCCGAATTGCAAGTGGCCGAACGCAGTTTCCTCCTGGGCTCCGCCAGCTTGTCATTTCAAACGGGCTGATTCGTTGCGACTCAAAAGGCCTTATACTCCAATGTGTTAGAGTATACCCCTCCTCTCGTGCTCTAGGCAAGCACGATCTTCGCCCCCCGACCCATAGCCCAACATGGTTTGACCAAGGCTACCTTGTGGTGCACGCCCAGGATAGTATTTTGCAAGCGGATCCTCTTGCGACACATTCAGCCAACGCACGGGATTCGGCTCCGGATCTGTCGGCAAAACCGAAACCATGACCAAGGGCTCCATTTCCGGCCCTAGCCAGGGCGCCATTGAATCGGGCCCCTGGCGTGACTGGATTCCTGTTCCCGTTTTCACGGGAATGACGTTCTTTGGCAGGAATGACGGAATTAGGCTGCATCGAATCGGACAAAACTCCTTTCTAACGAGTATGACATGGATGTTCGAATCCCCGCGAAACGCCTCATTTGGAGGGGCTTTCCTCTTCTTTCAGGTGTTGGAGCGCTGTGAGTAGGGCATCATATTCTTCAGAGCACTCGCCACATATTGATAAGTGATGTTGCACGGCTTCAAGCGCGTCCGGAACCGGCTTGCCCGCAAGCTCGCGCTCTGCAAACTCCGCCATCTTGTCAAGGCATTCGTTACAATTCAGCTCATGTTCTCGCGTCTTGCTCAGTCCGCGCATGAGGCCTTTTAGTTGATCGACGTTAAGCACCATGGGATCCTACCTTGTCGGACTTTCCAAGACTTCACGCACCTGTTCCACGTCGTAACCCGCAGCTTCAAGGGCTCGCCTGAGCGCTTTGCGTGCGTCATGAGACAGTTTGTAGACAGCGTTCCTCGGAATACTCATTTGCCGTGCAATCTCATCCTGTGGCATCGCGTTCAGCTCGGCCAGCAGCACATCTCGCTGTCGATCCGTGAGTTTGGTGCGGACCAACTGATGCATGAGAGTAATCAGGCTACTGAACGCGACGGACTCATGCGGATTAGCAGAGGTGTCGGCTTCGTCGAGCAGGGAACCGCGTTTCTCTCTCAGTTGCTCCAGGGAGACGTTATTCCAATCCTTGCTCCGCAGCTCTGAATATGCGACCCGCAGTGCGATGGCGAGGGCCCAGGTCGTAAAGGCGCTGCGTCCTTCAAAACTGTCCAAACGATCCAGAATGCGAAGCAGCGCAGTCTGGACTGCGTCCTCGATGAAATATTTGTCGGCTCTGGCGCGGCCGGACAACCCGCTGCGTAAACCCTTGAGCAGGAAGAGGCGTAACTCGGCCAGCGCTGCTTCGCGATCGGCGCTTTCCGGTGCTAGACGCTGGGACCACTCGCGCTCGTGAACTTCCATAGGAATTGCGGGTGGCCCCGTCCCCCATTTCGGCGAATCGTGCCGTGAGGAAAGACGGGGCCGAGACTCTACTCAGTTGGACTAATTACCGCGTCGTCCTTCCAGTTGGATCCTGACTCTATCACTTAGCGTGCTTCTTCACCAGGTCCGGCCAGTTCTTCTCAGCCTTGGCCACGTGGCCTGCAAAATCCTTGTTGAACATGTTGAAGATCGCGGGATTGAAGTTGAGATAGAGCTTTCCGTCCCTGACCTGCCACGTGCTGATATCCACAGGAAACAAATGCCCCAGAGCCACGCCGAAAGCGCAATAGCCGCCGTACTGGGGAACATACTTCTGCGGATCGGCCTCGAACATGGCCTTGTGCTCTTTCGAGGCGAAAAGATACATAGCTCCTTTATAGGTTGCTGAATTGGCGGGGTCACCGAACATCGGCTTCTTATCGGTGAAGAAGGCTACAGGATCGTAGCCGCTCAACGCGATGCCGCTGGCGCCGGCCACATTGACAAGGTTCCCAGCAAACACGGATGAGGTGAACATTCCCAATGCCGCGATTGCTGCGATGAAATATAGTAATTTGCTCATGAGATTGCTCCTTCAATTTTCGTCATTGTTTCGACTCTGCTCGCGGCCGCGATGTTTGCGGCTCGCCCTATCTGTCAGATGCGGGGGCCGCGCTTCTTCTTACCCCCCAGGACGAAATTTTTTCAGAGTCGTTCTCGAAGCGGTTTGAAAGGATCTTGTGAACCTGATGTTTCAACGACGGCTGGGTTTTGGGACGCGCAACGGCTGAAATCTGCGATGACTTAAGCTATTGGCGGGATTTCTTCGTCAAGAGGGTGTTTCATTTATGTCCGTCCGGCTACGACGCGGAGAATCGGCTGGGGCCCAGGCAGCGAGCCCTTCCTCTTCATTCCCGCGCGGAGCCTGCCGCCGGCTTGAAAAGCGGCGGGAATCCGGAAGACCAGCACGCCGGCACTCGGAAACCTTGTGCCACGTTTCCTAAGCCGGATTCCTGCTTTCGCAGGAATGACGGGATACGGGCACCTTCGCAACTTGCAAGGTTTGGTCAATGCTACCTTGTGGTGCACGCCCAGGATACGATCCTGCAACTCGATCCTCTTGCGCCACATTCGGACAACGCACGGGACTCAGCGCCGGATCTGTCGACAAAACCGAAACCATAACCAAGGGCTCCATTTCCTGCCCTGGCCAAGGCGCCACAGGAATTCTTGAACCAAACCTTTATTTGGCAGTCACTTCTGGCGCAATTCGACACTGCTGCGCTTTCAGCGTCGCCTCTCGAGCCGTAATCGTACGAATAACCGTATCTCCCCGTAGATGACGAGTATGCAATCGCGCCATAGTTAT
Organism: Thermodesulfobacteriota bacterium; assembly: GCA_049323095.1. Classification (GTDB taxonomy): domain Bacteria; phylum Desulfobacterota; class Desulfomonilia; order Desulfomonilales; family Desulfomonilaceae; genus VGSG01. The sequence continues at coordinate 330 of JBMOME010000281.1, read as the reverse complement.
CTGCACTGACTGTCTCGCCGACAGCCAAGAGAACCGCCAATATCCCGATACAAGCTATTGCCGCTGATATGGTCTTCATTGGGCTACCTCCCTTGTCAGGGACCTGTCCGGGTCCATCAAAGCCACTTACTCGGAAAATTAGTCACTCTAGAACCGGTGGCAAGACGCAGAAGCCTTTGAAGCAGAGGCCGGGGAGGCCCTTTTTGCAAACGGATTACTCATTCAACTCCGCTGAAGCCCCAAAGGGGCGATGGAAAGTAGCCCGGCAAATCATTGCCGGGTGACTGATGAGCAAAGATTCACCTCTTCGTCCCCAGGTGGCGCCCGAAG
>JBMOME010000280.1:0-5385 GCA_049323095.1 Thermodesulfobacteriota bacterium | reverse complement strand
CGAGACCAACCCGATACCTGTGAAGGCCGCTCTTGCCCTCATGGGCAAGATTCGGCCCGATATCCGGCTGCCACTCTGTGCGCCGTCGGAAGCACATCTGAAGAAGCTCCGCGCAGTCCTGGAACAATACGGACTCCTTTAAGATTGGAGCCTGACATGAAGGTCGCAGTAAGTGGTGCCGCCGGTCGAATGGGAAAACGGATTCTTGCCCTGGCTAACGAGCATCCCTCGATGACTATCGTGGGAGCGCTGGAGGCTCCGGGATTCCGAGGAATCGGCAAAGACGCTGGAGAAGTGGCCGGGATAGGAAAACTGGGCGTGTTGATATCCGACAAGCTGAAGCCTGTCTTGGCCGCGTGCGATGTCCTGATAGAGTTTTCTGCGCCGGAGCCCTCCCTGGAGCACATCAAGGCTGCCGCGGGCGCGGGGAAGGCCATCGTAGTAGGAACCACGGGCTTTTCCGAGCAGCAACGCAAAGAAATAGCCCAGGCCGGCAAAAAGACCAGATGTCTCGTTGCTCCCAACATGAGCCCGGGCGTGAACCTGTTGTTCAATCTCGCCCAGCGCGTGGCTTCCGCGCTCGGTTCCGAGTACGACGTGGAAATTATCGAGGCCCACCATCGAATGAAGAAGGACGCACCCAGCGGCACCGCAGTGAAACTCGCGGAAGTGATCAGCAAAGCCTTAGGCCGCGATTACGCCTCCGTCGGCGTGCACGGGAGAAAAGGGCTTGTGGGCGAGCGGACGCCACAAGAAATTGGGGTCATGGCCGTGCGAGGGGGCGATATCGTGGGTGAGCACACGGTAATGTTCGTGACAACAGGCGAACGATTGGAGCTGGTCCACCGGGCACACAGCAGAGACGCATTGGCCAAAGGCGCGATTCAAGCCGCTCTGTGGCTGGCTTCCCAGCCGAATGGTTTGTACGACATGCAAGATGTATTGGGTTTGAAGGGGTAGTCATGAAAGTCGTGAGATTTGAAGTGAACGGGACCGTTGTTCAAGGCAAGCTGGACGGAAACAAAGTAATTCCGCTGTCTGGGTCTTCCGGTGGTCAAGAGTATGCCCTTGAGGCAGGGCGGCTCCTGGCGCCAGTGCAGCCGACCAAGGTGGTGGCCATCGGTTTGAATTATCGCGATCACGCCGAGGAAGTTCACCTCCCGTTGCCTGATGAGCCGATTCTTTTTATGAAGCCGTCTTCGAGCGTGATCGGTCCTCTGGATCCCATCATCCTCCCGCGCACGAGCCGTAGGGTTGATTACGAGGCCGAACTCGCGGTGGTCATCGGGAAGCAAGCCAAGAACGTGCCCGAGGATCGAGCAGCAGAATATATAGCGGGTTATTCCTGCCTCAATGACGTGACGGCTCGCGATTTTCAGAAAAAGGACGGGCAGTGGACGCGTGCTAAGAGCTTCGACACCTTTTGTCCGATCGGGCCGTGGGTCGAGACGGAAGTTGACCCTTCCAATCTGGCCATCGAACTCTTGCTGAACGGAGAGACCAAGCAGAAGTCCCGAACGTCCAATCTTATCTTCAATCCTTTTCAATTGGTTGCGTTTGTCTCGGGAGTGATGACCCTGTTTCCGGGTGACGTGATTGCCACCGGCACGCCTTCGGGTATCGGGAAGCTCGCGCCTGGAGATCAGGTCGAGGTGCGGATCGAAGGAATTGGGTCTCTGATTAACGTGGTGAAGAACTCCGACGAATGAGCCCTGTTGCGTACATTGGTTTCGGCTCCAACCTTGGGAATCGGGAACGTAAGTTTGCGGAAGCGCTGCGCGCTCTTGGTGAGATCCCGGCCACAGTTGTGACCGCACATTCCGGACTGTTTGAGACCGAGCCCGTGGATTTGTCGGACGACGGCCCCATGTTCCTCAACGCTGCTATAGCGGTTGATACCAAGCTCTCAGCGAAAGACCTCTTGAATCACATGAGGCAGATCGAACTCAAGCTCGGAAAATCGCCGCTGCATCGAAGCGACATGTCTCGGACCATAGACCTGGATCTCCTGTTGTACGGTTCGGAGCTTCTCAGTGAAGGCGAAGTGGAAGTGCCGCACCCTCGGATGCATCTGCGTGCGTTCGTGTTGGCGCCATTGGCTGAAATCGCGGCCTCAGCGGTGCATCCTACTCTTAACCGCACCGTTGGGGAATTAGTTCGAGAACTTCCGTACGAGGAACTGGTGAAGGTGCGGCCGGTACAAAACCCGTGCGAGTGCAGCAAGCGCCAAGAACCGGATCCGAAACTTAGCTCACGTAAGATGGCCGTACAGCTGTCCTGCTGGAATGATTGATTTACTGTTCGAGGTATGAAATCGGAGAAGAAGAACGCGGGCAAAGCCCAAGGGCACAGCGACCGAGAACGACCCAATGAGCGCGGATCTGCCGAGCGGCAGGATATTGATCGTAGACGATTCCCAGATCCTCAACGATATGTTGAGGGACATATTCGAGGTAAGCGGCTTCGAGGCATACCAAGCCTTCAACGGATTGGAAGCGAAGGCCCTCGCGCTAAAGGAAAGACCGGACATTGCGCTCATCGACGTGAACATGCCCGATTTGAACGGTATCGAGGTGCTCAGGTTTATCAAAGAGAAGCTGCCCGAGACGATTGTGGTGATGATGACCGCGTCGGGAAGTGAAGAGACGGCCGTGAAGGTGCTCAAACTGGGAGCAGACGAGTACCTGGCTAAGCCTTTTGACACAGGCAAGGTGGTTGATCTGGCCCTGGGTCTCTTGAAACACCGGGCCGCGGAACGAGAAAACGTTCGCCTGAGGAAAGAAATCCGCCGAACCGAACAGTACCTTGCTCACCTCACCCGAATCATCAAAGAAGGATTGATCACCACGGATTCTCGAGGACGGATAGAGTTGGTCAATCACGCGGCATCGACCATGTGGGGCTATTCTGAGGATGAACTGCGCGGCCAGGATGTGCATCTCCTCATACACGGTGAAGCGCGCACTCGTGCGCATCGGGATGTAGTGAAGGCTACTCTGGAAGCGGGTAACATCGAGGGAGAGTTTCATTTCCGGAAGAAAGATCGGACGGTATTTCCGGGATACCTTTCCACGTCGGTGATACAGGACAAAGACCGGCCACGGGGCATTGTGCTCGTCGTAGCCGACCTGACCCGCCAGAACCAGGTGGAAGACAAATTGAGGCAATCCGAGAAGCTTGCTTCGCTCGGCAAGGTCGTGGAAGGGGTTGCACACGAGGTGAGAAATTGTCTCACGTCCCTGGGTGGCTTTGCTTCGAGACTGAGGAGGATAACCGAGGAAGATCCCCGTGCGGAGAACTACACACGCATTATCCTCGACGATGTGGCCCGCCTGGAGTCCATGGTCCGGCAGATAGAGGACTACGTCCGATTCTCGAAGTTTTATTCCTTTCAGTTCCAGAAGATCGCAGTAACGCCGCTTATCACACGGGCCCACGAAAGGGTGCTCCAACTGGTCAGAGTGGACTTGGCTAAGAAGGTTTCGTTCCGAATGGAAGCCGAGAAAGAGCTCCCCGCGGTCAGCGGCGATGCGCAGGCCCTGGAGGAGGTCTTCTTCAACCTCCTCATGAATGCGTACGAGGCCATGCCCAACGGCGGAAAGCTCAATGTCAGGGTCAAGGGACGCAACTCGGCAGTTTCAGTCGCAGTCACGGATACCGGCGTTGGCATCTCCGATGACGCCATCTACGATATCTTCACGCCTTTTTATACCAGCAAGACTTCAGGGGCCGGCATGGGACTGAGCAAGGTCTATCTCCTCGTGGAAGAGCATCGGGGGAGCATTTCAGTGACCTCGGAACCACGAAAGGGCTCCACCTTTGAAGTCTTGCTGCCTCAGGAACGGTTTCTCGGAAACGCTCCGGGAATTGAGCGAACATCGAAGGGAGGATCGGTTCGGTGAATCGTCTCGGCGCAGCGTCGTGAAGGGCGATAGCTCTCACTGCCCGATGATTCAGGTTTGTCGCAAATCTGAAGACGCAAGCGGAGACAGAAATGAAGTTCAGTGCAGCGATTGCAGCCTTATGCGCGACTATTTTGATCGCAGGGCAATCAGGAGAAGCGTTCGGAGACATTTACGTTAGGACTGACAAGGCTGGGCATAAGGAGTTCACTAATCGGCCATCGGGTCTCGGATGGATCTTCTATGCCAAAGAAGACGGCTTTATGCCGGTCATCAAGTTTGCAGAAAAGGGCAAACCAAAGCCGATCGACCAAATTATCGGGGAGATTGCACGGGAGTTTGACATAGATCCAGCCTTGGTAAAGGCGATTATTGCCGTCGAATCGAATCACAAGCCGGACGCGGTATCTCGCAAGGGGGCAAAGGGACTCATGCAGCTTATGCCCGCGACCGCGAAAAAGCTCGATGTGAAATCACCGCTCGATCCCCGTGAAAACATCCTTGGCGGCGTAAAGTACATCAAAGGGTTGATGGCCGCGTACGGAGACCTTCGCCTCGCTCTGGCCGCGTACAATGCCGGCCCTGGAGCCGTGAAGAAATATGCTGGAATTCCGCCGTACCGTGAGACCATTAACTATGTTAAGAAAGTTCTCCACCACTACCATGAGTACAAGAAGAGCGGTAAGGTGTTGGTGGCGGATGGATAAGATAATGGCGAGAACCCCATGAAAAGACATCTTCCGAACTTTCTCACCCTGGGGCGGATGGTCCTTGTTCCCCCCATCGTGGTTTTGTTGTTCTTCCCCGGTCGTTATCCCTCAGCGATCGCCGCGGCCATTTTTCTCGTGGCGTCGCTCACGGATTTCTTTGACGGCTTGCTGGCCAGACGGTTTCGATATGAAAGCTCTTTTGGGCGGTTTCTTGATCCCATAGCGGACAAAGTGCTCGTCACGTCGGCCCTGATCATGCTCATTTCGCTGGGTCGTGTGCCGGCCTGGATCGTGATGCTCATTATCACAAGAGAAGTGGCAGTGAGTGCCCTCCGAGCGATAACCAGGGGATGGGAGACGACCTTGAAGCCGAGCCCATTGGGTAAGCTCAAGACGGTCTTTCAGTTTGCCGCTATTGTGCCGCTGATTGTGCACTACGAATACAAGATAGGCGTAGTCGGTGTCGATTTTCACCTGATCGGCATGGTGCTGCTCTACGTGGCCCTGGTGCTCACCCTGTGGTCCGGCCTTGACTATTTCATACGCTTCTACAGGGAATATCAGATCACCGAAGGCATCGAGTGACCGCTCCTCAACTGCGCCCCGAACTCCCACGGAGATATCGCGAAGGGCCGAACCGCGGCTCACTCATCTTCGACAGTTCGAAAAAATAAGGTTAGGGATTTAAATAGGATACAATAGCCGCGCGTGTTTCTTGGCACTACATTGGTTGCTCTTTTGGATGGTGAGGGATCAGGATTCTGGAGACAGGG
>JBMOME010000279.1:0-5392 GCA_049323095.1 Thermodesulfobacteriota bacterium | reverse complement strand
TCACGGCCGAGAGCCTTGTCGATGGCCTGCAAGTCGTCCAGCAAATGCGGGCAGGCATCGAGGAAGCGAGCTTTGTCCTCCACGGTCATTTGATAGCGGAGCCTCAAAGGCCGCTCCACAGTGACACGCGTAAATCCGAAGTCGGCGTTATCAAATACCTTGGACAGATCGTTGGTAAGGAAGCGACCGTAAATCTTGACAACTTCGGCGATTTGATCCGGTTCCCCGTCCTGACCTTCACCGATCTTACGGCGTTTGTCGCCCAAGCTCCGGCGCATAGGGACATAGTACGCGCGGGCGTCGAGGAGTTGAATCTTGCCCTTCCTCCGCTTCTCCTTTCTGTTTGTCACGATCCACACATAGGTGCCGATGCCGGTGTTGTAAAACATTTGTTCGGGGAGCGCGATTATGGCCTCCAGCCAATCATTCTCAATGATCCATTTGCGGATATTACTCTCGCCTGAACCGGCACCACCTGTGAAGAGCGGGGAGCCGCTGAAGACGATTGCTAGGCGTGAACCGTGTTTGTGCTGATCGGGCAGCACTGGTTCGAACTTGTGGATCATATGCTGGAGGAAAAGAAAAGATCCGTCGTTGACGCGAGGCAAACCTGCACCAAAGCGTCCCCCAAAACCGGCTTTTTGATGCTCTCGCACAATCTCTTTCTGCTGCTTTTTCCAGTCTACCCCGAAAGGAGGGTTTGTCAGGAAATAGTCGAACTTTTCTCCAGCGAACTGGTCCTCGGTAAACGAGTCTCCAAACCGAATGTTATCGCCACTGCCGTTGTGGTTCACCTGCTTTATGAGCATGTCGGAAGCAGCAGTGGCGAACGCCCGCTTATTGTAATCCTGCCCGTAAACGAAGAGCTGCGCATTTGCGTGGTGCTCGCGTAAATAGTTTTGCGCCTCGGCCAGCATTCCCCCAGTTCCGCACGCCGGATCAAGAAGTTTCCGCACCGTCCCCGGTGTGGCCAGGAGTTCGTCGTCGTTGATGAACAGGATGTTCACCATTAATCGGATGACCTCACGCGGGGTGAAGTGGTCGCCGGCAGTCTCGTTGGCCAGTTCGTTGAAACGGCGAATCAGATTCTCAAATATCAGCCCCATCTCTGGGTTCGGAACGTTGTCCGGATGTAAGTCGACGTCACAAAATTTGGAAACGACGAGATATAGGATGTTCGCTTCCCGCATCTTCTCAATTTCGTTAGAGAACTCAAAATATTCGAAGATGCGACGGACGTCTGCTGAGAATCCATTGATGTAGCTGACAAGATGCTTGTCGATATTATCCGGGTCACCCTTCAGTTTCTCGAACGTGAGAGGCGAGTGATTGTGAAATCGCTGACCGGCAGCGTTATTCAGGACTTTGTCGAGGGCGTCGTCGCTAAGCTTACCGCCTCTGCGCCGCTCGAACTGCGCCAGAACTTTGCTCTTCGTTGGAGCAAGCACGCAGTCGAATCTGCGCAGCACGGTCATGGGCAGCATCACTCGCTCGTACTGCGGCGGTCGGTAAGGACCGCGTAACAGGTCAGCAATTTGCCAGATTAGGTTTGCAAGCTCATGATGGTTCGGCATAGATCAACTTCCGTATCCAAATTGTTACCTCGCGACAAAATGCTCAAAACCTCCGTCTATGTGTGAGCAAGAAATATCCTTGGCACGCAACTTATCCGCGTCGTATCATAAGCGCGTAAAGAACGCGAGGTCATTTTTTCTTCTATGGGCTTCTTCGCGCTTTGACTAACCAGAAAGGCCAACAGGTTCGCGTTGAACGCGCGTTCCCTAGTTTGAAGAAACGACTTCCTTCTCGTGTCCGCCGAGGCCACAATTCATATCCTTGGAAGTCGAAAACTATTTAATGTACACGGAGTTGAGAGGTATTGTCAAAAAAGTTCGAGTCTCCTCGACCATCTTATGGAACACCTGACGGGACGTGGAGAGAACCGGCTCGCTGCTTTTCCCATACCCGTCCGATGTTTTCCAATATACGCTTTTGAGAAACACGTGCGGAGAACCGTTTCGCGGACATGCAGCAATTCGCCGCGGTCCCAATTTACTCGCTGAACGCCTTGGAAAGCAGGGCGAGTTACGTTATGATCCGGCCGGATGCGATATCGAGGGCATTTGTAGCTACTTTTGTAAGGTCGTGCGTATGGCAAGGACGGCCATCTCATGAGACTTGGAGCCACCGTAGCGGTCATCATACCCGCGCTCGATGAGGAAGCCGCTATCGGCAAGGTGGTCTCTTCCCTGCCGGATTGGGTGGATGACGTGATCGTGGTGGACAATGGCTCGCGCGATCGCACCGCCGCAGTCGCGAGGGCAAGCGGGGCACGGGTTCTCTACGAGCCGACGACAGGCTATGGCGCAGCGTGCTTGAAAGGGATCTCCGAGCTCAAAGATCCGGATGTGGTGGTCTTTCTTGACGGTGACTTCAGTGATTTCCCCGAAGAGATGCACCTCCTGGTAGACCCCATTGTTGAAGACAAGGCCGATCTAGTCCTCGGTTCGCGGATCTTGGGGCATCGGGAACGAGGATCGGTTACCCTCCAGGCCCGAATGGGCAACAAGGTGGCCTGTGCCCTGATCGCCCACTATTGGGGCATGCGGTATACCGATCTGGGGCCGTTTCGGGCCATCAGCTACGGGTGCTTGCGCGATTTGGAGATGCAGGACCGGAATTACGGTTGGACCGTGGAAATGCAGATCAAAGCCGTCCAGAGGCAACTGCGTGTAGCGGAAATTCCGGTTTCGTACCGCAAAAGAATCGGTAGATCCAAGGTTTCAGGCACGTTCAAAGGCGCGGTGGCCGCAGGAACAAAGATACTCATCACGATCTTCCGCTCTGCGGTGGACGAGAAGCGCGAAGGAAAACTGAGAGAGCCCCGCGAGCGGGTGGTCTTATTCACACGCTATCCTGAGCCGGGAAGAACCAAAACCAGAATGATCCCTTTTCTGGGAGCCGAAAAAGCTGCGGACCTCCACGCGCAGATGACCGAGTTTACCTTGGAGCGGCTCAACGAAGTCAGGAACAGACGAGCCGTGTCGATTGAAATCCGCTACGCGGGCGGGACCGAACGGCTCATGCGACGCTGGCTGGGAAAGCCTTTCGTGTACGCGGACCAGGGACCGGGCGATCTCGGAACGCGGATGTTGCGCTCATGTGCGGACGCGTTCCGACAGGGAGCCAAACGAGTCGTGATTGTGGGCACGGACTGCCCCGGTTGGGGGGCGACCACCATAGAGAAGGCTTTCCGACTGTTGCTGCGAAAAGATGTGGTGCTGGGACCGGCTCGAGACGGCGGGTACTATCTCGTGGGTTTGAGCCGATTGGTACCTGAAATTTTCCAAGAGATACCGTGGGGCACCGACCAAGTAATGCAAGCGACCGGCGAAGCCATTCGTTCGCATGGCATTTCCGCAGAAATTATCGATGTATTCCAGGACGTGGACCGTCCCGAAGATCTCCCCGTTTGGGAGGAAACGGTCCTTGCTCGGTACGGGTGTTCGCTTGCTCGTTATGAGCGAGACTTCGCGATCAGGCGCTCTTCCCCGCTCTTGGAGGACCGCGGCCTCAGGACGTTCTTCGAGGAACCGTCGTTACCAATAAGCGAATCCTACGGCGAGCCGGGCCGCGTCTCCGTAATCATTCCAACGCTCAATGAGGAAGCGTCGATCGGCTCAGCGCTGCTCCGAGTCGTGGGCGTGCCCGACACGGAAGTGATCGTGGTTGTCGGCGGGAGCACGGACCGGACTGCGGATTTGGCTCGCAGCCTGGGAGCGCGCGTGATCACGAGTCCGGCCGGGAGGGCGCTGCAGATGAACGCTGGGGCCCGCCAAGCTACCGGCGAGATACTTGTCTTTCTTCACGCGGACACCCTGCTTCCCGAAGGCTGGATGGATGCGGTTCGGGATCTGCTCAACTGGCCCGGGACCGCGCTCGGAGCGTTTACGTTTCGCCTTGATCATAAATCAGCTTCGATGCGAATTATCGAGAAGCTTGCCAATCTGAGGGCAAAGCTCATGCAAATGCCGTACGGCGACCAGGTTCTTTTTCTAAGGGCCGGCTTGTTTCATCGGCTCGGGGGATTCCCGGACCTTCCTGTCATGGAGGATTTCGCGTTCGTGCGACGCGTGCGAAGACTGGGGAAGGTGCAGATAGCGCCGCTGCCCGCAGTCACGTCAAGTCGGCGCTGGCGTCGGCTGGGAGTGTGGCGACTGACTATCATCCATCAACTCATCCTGCTCGCGTACCTGGCAGGCAGCTCGCCTCGAGTGATCTCATGGCTCGCTCGCCGGCGGGACCCGGAGCAGCGCTCATGAAGGTCCTGCTTACTGGTGCCACCGGTTTTGTAGGGAGTCACATGGCGGAGCTGCTTGTGGCCCAGGGATGGGACGTGGTCTGCGCGGTGCGGGCAGAATCGGGTTTGAGGCACCTGGAAGGTGCGTGCGTTCAGTTGATCACCCTGGACAACCTTGAACACTGGGTGCTGCACAATGACCCTGTGGATTATGTGATTCATATTGCGGCAGCAACGCGCGCGCGGAATTACGAAGGCTACCGCAAAGCAAATGTGGAACTCACGCGCGGACTGCTGGAAAGGTTGGCCGAACCTCGACTCGCAAGCGCATTGAAGCGTTTCGTGCTGGTCAGCTCCCAAGGAGCAGCGGGGCCTTCGCCTGACGGTCGGACGCCCGTCACTGAATCAGACGCTCCTCATCCTGTTTCATTGTACGGCAGATCGAAGCTCGAGGCTGAGCACGTGGCGCTGGGCTATGCCGAACGGTTGCCGGTGACTGTCGTGCGCCCTTCGACGGTCTTCGGGCCCAGAGATACTGACGTGCTGGGCCTGTTTCGAGCAGCGAGATTCGGCCTAGCGCCGTGTTTGTCCGGGCCGCCGAGGCTGGTGAGCATCATCTACGTCCAGGACTTGATTCGCGGAATCCTCGCTGCCGCGACATCCGATAAATCCTTGGGGCAGACCTATTTCCTGGCCAACCCCGAACCTATTGTGTGGAAAGAGTTTTCCTTGCAGGTGTGCCGAATCATGGGCCGCAGGGGGATCGTCTTGCCCCTACCCCTCCCGTTGATGCGCATTGTTGCGGCTATGGGCGACCGATTTTCCAAGTATACGGGTTTCATCCCGCTCTTCAGGACGGAAAAGCTCGAAGAGATGAGACAAATCGCCTGGGTATGTTCCGTGGATAAGGCTCGCGACGATCTCGGTTGGCGCGCTGGAACACCGATTCCCGAGGCAGTACGAACCACCGCCGAATGGTACCGTGCACACAGCTGGATCTAATACTGGTGCACTATTATTTTCGTGACATCCTTGGCGTGAGATGTCGTTGCGAGGACTGAAAGGATGAAGCAATTCTGTAGGGGCGCATGG
>JBMOME010000278.1:0-5449 GCA_049323095.1 Thermodesulfobacteriota bacterium | reverse complement strand
ACACCGTACTTCGCCCGAGCGTCCGACCCTACATTGCCCACAACCACTTCACCCGTATGAATGCCCACCCGCATTTCCAGCGGTGGAAGCCCCTCTGTTTCGTTTTCGAGGGAAACCTCGCGTACTGCCTCTTGCATTTCCAACGCGCACTTTGTCGCGTCCAGGGCCCGTTGCGCAGTATCCGCGTTGATACCATTGAAAAACGCGAGTACTGAATCGCCATAAAAATCAACGATTATCCCGTGGTACTTGTCAATAATTTCAATCATTCGAGAATAATAGCGGTTCAGAATGTGAATGACCTGCTGAGGCTTGAGCTTTCCCGCCATTTCAGTAAATCCTTGCAGGTCGGACATGAGAATGGTGACCACTCGGTTTTCGCCCCCTAGTTCCAGGGCCGCTGGATTCTTCATGAGCTCTTCTGCAACGCTCCTGTCAACGTATCGACCAAATGTTCGTTCGATGAGCTCACGCTGTTTCAGACCCGCCACCATGCGATTGAAGCGTCTCTTTAGGCGGCCGATTTCGTCCGAACGGCGCTCGTCCAGCTTCACAGCGTAGTCTCCAGTCTCGACGCGCTCTGCGGCTTCACCGATTTCAGTGACTGCCCGGGCAACAGGTCTGGTATTGACTCGAATAAGGAGAGCTATCACGAGGAGACCGATGATCCCCGCCACCATGTAGTTGAAACGGAATTCCACAATGGGAGCAAGGATCACGTCCCCCTTTGAGAACAGAACCAGATACCAGTTGGTCGTTGGAATCCGGTAAAACGACGCCACCAGGTCAGGCGGATGTCCCTCTCCGAAAACGGTCCCGAATTCCTTCTTGCCCATCTCCTCAAGGGTTTCACGTTCGACAGGGTTGCCAGAGGCTCCCAGACCGTGCATCCCGTACATGGTTTGGTCCGTGTGAGCCAAGTACTTCCCGTCGAGGGTGACCAGGCAAGCATAACTCCCTTCCCACTGTCCAATGTGAAGCACGTGCTGCAGGAAGGAGTCGAAGCTCACCCCTACCGTGAGCCTCTTTGTCGGTGAGGCGTCTTCACCTCCGCCAAAATCCCTTATCATTTCCAGGTAGCTGACCCCTTCGGTCCAGTCCATCCAAATGGGGCGCAGGTCACCGCGCGCCATCCATCCCGGGCCGCGTCCCATCATGCGACCAATTTGTCTCGGCTCTGCTCCACGGATCGACGATACATCGTGGGCGCCTCCGCGATGCCACCCCATGGATGGGCTACCTGCAGGCGGCCCCCCTCTAGCGGCCTGGTCAGCTTGGGTTACCGGTCGTTCCTCCTGAGCCGCTCTCTTCTGCTCGGGACTGATGACCTTAATGTTAACGAACAGGACCCCCTCTTGACCCCGCAGTCGGTCTACGAGAAAAGCCTGGGTAGCAGCCGGCTGAGACATGCTGTCGGACTCAGCTATGAGATCGATCAGCTCACGCTTTTCTTCGAGCCTCATCTGAATGTCGTGCGCAGTCTTTTCTAACCGCAATTTGGAGCTCGCAGTCCACTGCTCCAGGAGGAATCCTCGCGCATAAAAGAAAGACGCCACCCCCGCGGCCACCAGAATCAAAACCACCGGGAAGAAGAGCAGGAGGAGGAATCGCCGCTGAAGAGAAAAAATCATCGCGTACCCACTTTTTCGATGCCGCGTATTCGGCCCGATAAACGTCCCCCTGAACAACTCATTCAGGACAGCCAGCTCCAGGAAAGATGAGCGATATGGGAGTGAGAGCCCCCCATAGAAGGGGGGTCACTCCGGTTGAGGACTGGATAAGTACCGGAACAGACTTCTACCATCGGTAATAGGTCCGATAGCCAAGCCGGTGGAACTTCTTGTACTTGGGGTAACTGTAATAGAAGTAACCGGGGCTGCTCCCGTAGTAATAGGTGCCGGCAGGATAACTCCAGCCCGAACTATAGAAGTACGGGCTATAGTATCCTGCCGAATATCCTCCGTACCACCCGCCGCGCCAATGAGCGTACGCCGGCACACTAAAGCTCAACGCCGCGACCAGCGCCAAAGCGAGTGCGATCATTGTCCATCTCATAGCTTAGACCTCCTTTAAGGAGTCTCTCTAGTATTATTTACCGTTTCTATCAAGAAATCTCGCGTTACCTTATCATTATATAAGATGCGATTTCCTGAGAGATGATTCGGACTTCGCACGGGGAATACTCGTATCGCCTTGAAATTGCTATCTACTTTCCGGCCCGCCATTGGCTGAAGATCAGGACCCACGCCTCTCCTTCGATGGAGTGGGATATAGCCGCCAAACCAGGCTCCTTTCAAGTCCAAAAAGGCCTGCAGAAGAATACTCGGCTCCTACCACGGTTGGCCGCTGTTCACGCAGCATGGAGGCAATGCCGAAGACGTAGTCGTCTTGGGTACGTTCGTGGAAATTCTCCCTGGTTCCAGCGCAGGTTGTGCCCAGCGCGGGGGCCACTTGAGCAGCGTTGCAGTGGTAGAGGGCTCATTGGTCGGGACCGTTTGCAGATTGCTGAGAGCAGCCGTCTTTACGCGAGGAGTGCTCCTGGGCAGCCCCGCCGCCATCACTGACCGCTTAGCTTCGGGGATAACAGGCTTCACGAGACGGCCCTGCTCTCCCTGGGCTTCCTGGCAGCAGGGAGGGAGCACCTGAGTAGGCGGAAGTCCGGTCGTCGCAGGCCTCACCCGGGGTGCCGTCGCAGGCCGTGGGAGTTCGTACGCAACCAATTGAAAAGGATTCCGGGTCGGACCCCTTGGAGCAGAAACCTGCTGGGCCCCGGGGCTCGGCGCGGGCGGACAACAGCTCGCCTGAGAAACTTCTCTCGGCTGGTTAAGGGTCGGGTTGTACCGCGGGAGGGCCCCACCTCCGCAGCAAGCTCCCCCGGATGAGGGGTACGGGCTCGCGAGAGTATTCGAACCCGGCCCATAATCAGCCCCTACTCCGCAGCAGGACCCACCACAGCCGCCAAGGGCCATTCCCGTCACGGTTATAACAATGGCAAGAGCCATTAGTATCGATCTGTGTATCATCTTGTCCTCCTTTGCCCTGAATGGGGGCGCCTAATCCGTGATGTCAGTTCGTGGCCGGCCGTTGGCAGCCATGCCGGCCACGTCATCATCGCGACTATGCTCCAGCGCCGGCAGCTTGACGAGCCACGGTGAACTGGCTCTCTACCTGGCTTGCTGGAGAAAGCTGCCCATCCGAGACTTCCACGGTACGATGGGCAAATCCAGCGTTGGTCCGGCTGTGGGTGACCATGATAATAGTCTGGCCTTCAGAGTTGAGCCGCGTGAGCAGGTTCATCACCTCGGTGGAGTTTCGGGAATCCAGGTTCCCGGTCGGCTCGTCCGCGAAGAGTATGGGCGGTTCATTGACCACGGCCCTGGCAATGGCTACTCGCTCCTGTTCACCTCCTGAGAGCTGATTGGGTAGCCTTAGCGCTTTGTCCTGCAAACCGACCCGTTCCAACGCGGAGACCGCGAGCTCTCGCTTCTGCTTTTCCGTGTGGTGCGTGACGGCAAGGGGGAGCTGCACGTTTTCCAGCACGTTCAAGTACGGAACCAGTTGGAATGACTGGAATATGAAGCCCATAAACTCCCGGCGAAAATCGGCACGCTTATCGCTCTTGAGCCGATAGATATCCACATCGCCGATCAGGATCTGCCCGCTCGTGGGCTGAAGCAGGCCTCCAAGCATGGACAGGAACGTGCTTTTGCCCGCGCCCGATTCTCCCATGATCGAGATGAATTCAGCTTGCGCTATGGAAAGGTCGATACCGCTGACTGCGGTGACTCTCGCGTCTCCGGTCCCGAATTCTTTTACGATGTTGACTGCTTGAATATAGCTCATGGTTTTCTCCTCACAGGGTTCGTAATGCTTCGCTCGGGTCCATCTTCGACGCGGTGGTTGCCGGGTAGAAGGATGCGGTCAGCCCGATTACGATGGCCAGCAAAACAGCTCCAGCGGCCACCAAGGGATCAAGAGAGAAGTGGGAAACGTGCTCCGTGAAAAACGGCATGGCAACCCTGGTGGCGCCGATGCCGACCAGATAGCCGAGCACGCCGGAGGCGATCGAAACGATCAGCGCTTCCAGAAGTATGATCTTCATGATGTGAGACTTCCGGAAACCTATCGCGCTGAATATGCCGATTTCGCGGGTTCGCTCGTTCACGCTTCCCATCATGGTCACGAAGACCACCATTGAGCCCACCAGTAGAATGAGCGCAGCCACCATAAGAGAGAACTTCTCCAGATTGTGGAGCGCATCCATACGGCTCGCGACCACTTGTTGGAGCGCGGTGACTTTTGCTGCCGGGATTTTCTCGGATATCTGCGTAACGATGTCGCTGATCGGGCAGTTGTGGCACAGCGCGGCCACTTCCGCCATGGCGATCTTGCCCTCTTTGCCAAAGAGCCTTTGGGCCACTCTGAGCGGCATGAAGAAGAGCTGATCGTCCTGAGAACCCGTATTCTCCAGCACGCCCGAAACCTGGAATTCCTTGTCCTGAATCCGGACCTGCGAACCGGGTTTCAATTGGAAACGCTCGGCAGCCTCGTGGCCCACGAGGATCTGCCCTAATCCGGAAGGCTTTTCACCGGTGATCTTCCACCAGCGTTTGAGGGTAAGCTCGGCAGGGAAATCCACGCCCAGCGCCAGCGCTTTCTGGCCCTGATGTTCAAAGATGCCGAAGACCTTCGGGCTGATGATTCGCACGTTGGCAGCGTTCTTGATGGTCTCGATCTTATCCAGATCGCTTTCAGATATCTCCTGCAAGTCGAACGAAACTCCGCCAAGGTTGATTCCGCCGTAGTTGAGTGAGAGTCCCTCGGACTTGGGTGTGATCACGATATTGGCCCCGAACTCGTCCATTTTGTGCGCTATGTCTTCGGACAGAATCTGGATCGTGGTAATCAGCGCCACAATGGCCGCGATACCGATCATGAGTCCGGAAATGAGGAAAACCATCTTGGCTTTCCGGCGCCTCAGGTTATTGACTGCTATGTTATGGAGTTTCACGCTTCGCCTCCTAATTGAAGTACTTCAGGCCGGAAAGAGCATCCTGCACACTGATGATCAGGTTTTCCCCCTGGACCTTCCTAGCCAGTGGAGCAGGATTGCAGCCGCCTTTGATCTCATTGACTTTGTCCGTGCGGAACTGGAGGCCGCAGTTCATGCACACCATGTTGTTGCCCTTTTGGATGTACCCTTTCTTTGAACGGTAGCAGACGTCACATGCGTCGAACGCAGCTCGGACGATGCCGTCGTGGCTTTTCACGATGAAGAATCGGACCCACTCGTTCGGTGAGTGCTTGTACGTGAAGTACCGGGCATTGCCGTCATTAAACGCAGATAAAGGAAAGGTGAAAGCCCCGTTTACCGGCCGAACGTCCTGAGCGGGAATGCCGAAGCTCCACGCGGAATTCACGCCCACGCCGAGGCTGAGGCAGACCAGCA
>JBMOME010000277.1:0-5489 GCA_049323095.1 Thermodesulfobacteriota bacterium | reverse complement strand
TGCAGAGCGTAGCCCAAGAGAATTTGGGCGAACGCCAACAGGAAGCGCTCAAAGCTGAAAAGATCGTGAACGAAGAAGTGGCGAAATTCATGGCGTGGACCAGGAGTCTGGACGCAGCTCCCACTATCGTAGCTCTCAAGGACAAACTGGAAGAAATTCGCCTCCACGAGCTGGCTCGGCTCAATGGGAAGCTCTCCGCACTAAGCCCGGGCGAGCGGGAGGCCGTGGAAGTCATCACCCGGTCCATCATCAACAAGATTGCGCACGATCCGATCAGCTTCCTTAGAAAAAGCGGAATCAGCTCCAAGCGAAACGTCTACCTCGACGTGGTACAGAAACTCTTCAGGTTGAACGGTGCCCTGCCGGCAGAGCTCAGCCACCACGGAAGCGAGACCGAAGAAGAATGAAACTGAGAATCGGCACCCGTGGGAGCGCTCTGGCGCTATGGCAGGCCAGGCACGTGGCTTCGCTCATTCAGGAGCTTCATCCGCAGACTAGCATCGAACTCGTTACTATCAAGACCACCGGCGACAAGATCCTTGACGCTCCTTTGGCCACCATTGGGGGCAAGGGTCTTTTCACGAAGGAAATCGAGGAGGCGCTTCTCGAGGGCCGAGTTGACCTCGCGGTCCATTCGATGAAAGATGTGCCGACCGAGCTTCCGGACGGACTCAAGCTCTCGGCGATCTTGAAGCGGGAAGATCCGCGGGACGTGTTCATCTCCCGCGACGGTCGCGGACTGGAAGGACTCAAGCCCGGTGAGCGTATCGGCACATCGAGCCTGAGGCGCAGAGCGTTTATTCTCAACAGATTTTCTGGGCTGGAGATCGTTTCCATACGAGGGAACGTTGACACGCGGTTGAGAAAGATCGAATCAGAGAACCTGGCGGGTATCGTGCTGGCTTCCGCGGGCGTCAAGCGAATGGGGTTTGTGGATCGCGCTACCTCGTTCCTGGAACCTGACGTCATGGTTCCCGCCATCGGACAGGGTGCGCTGGGCATCGAGACTCGCGTGGATGACCGAGACGTGGAGGCTGTGGTTTCGCAACTCAACCACGAACACACCTCGGCCTGCGTACGGATCGAAAGAGCTTTCCTGGCCCGAATGGGTGGGGGCTGCCAGGTACCGCTCGCCGCACATGCGGTCTTTGGCCCAGACGGCACAAGCGTGGTCGCGGCCGTAGTCCATCCTGACGGTATTCCCATGATGAAGGAAAGCTATAACGGGCCGCATGGAAATCCGAGCATAGGCTCGCGCTTGGCTGATGTCCTCATCCAAAGAGGCGCTGACTCAATCATGCGGAGCGTCACAGGAAGCAATTGGGAACCAGGCCCCACGGGAGACCTGACCTAGCAGCAGAATGCAGAGCCTTTGGAAGAGTTGCCGGGGAGGCCCCTTTTTGCAACCCCGCGCTTCGCGGGGCCCGGACCCCTCCACCAAAAACTTCCGCCCTCTGCAAGAGGTTCCTTAATCACCTATGGGCGTTAGAATGAGGTTCAACTTGTTCTCTGAATTTTGGTGTCCCGCAGGGACACAGAGATAGTAGCCCGGCAATTCATTGCCGGGTGAGGTGAGCCCTCAAAGAATAGCATCTCTTAGTCCCGGAGGGACGGCAGAGTCACTGTGGAACGCGAACCCTATCCGCCGCGACAATTCTGGCCCCGGTTCAAGCCCGGGAAAAGCTTTCTGTCGTCCCTCTGGGACTATGAGTATCGGAGATTTCGGAGGTTTTTCCCGGCGATGAATCGCCGGGCTACTTTCGGTTGCCCCCCTGGGGCCACCCAAGGTCAAGTAAGTGATCTCATTTTAACGCCTATGCCTTGATCACCCCCTTCAGTCTTCCTTGTTCTGAGGAGTCTCTGTGACAAGAAACAACAAAGAAAGCAGAAATCCAAATGCGGGCACCGTCTTCTTGGTGGGGGCAGGTCCCGGAGATCCGTCCCTGATCACGGTGAAGGGGCTCGAATGCATCCGTACCGCGGATGTGATCGTGTACGACTACCTTGCGTCTCCGCGGCTCATCCAGGAGGCGCGCGAGGACGCGGAGCTGATTTACGTCGGGAAGAAAGGAAAAGACCACACCTGTGAACAGGATGAGATCAACGATATCCTTGTCCGGAAAGCTCGGGAAGGGAAGAAGATAGTTCGCCTCAAAGGTGGGGATCCCTATGTGTTCGGGAGAGGCGCAGAAGAAGCCGAACAACTGGTGGCAGCAGGAATACCTTTCGAAGTGGTTCCTGGGGTGACTTCCGCGGTGGCCGCGCCCGCGTACGCAGGCATTCCGGTAACGCATCGAGAACACGCGTCCATGGTCACGTTTATTACCGGGCATGAAGACCCAACCAAGGAAGAAACCGCGATCGAGTGGGAAGTGCTGGCCAGAAATCCAGGGACTCTGGTCTTCCTCATGGGTGTACGCAACCTGAGCACCATATCGGACTCACTCATCAAGCACGGCAAAGACGCGGATACTCCGGCAGCACTGATCCGGTGGGGCACCACTTCGGCTCAAGAATCGGTCTTTTCCACCCTTGCAAGGATTTCTCAAGAGGCTTCTCGCGCGGGAATTAAGCCGCCGGCCGTTCTGGTGGTTGGGACTGTCACGAGCCTCCACGAAAAGCTCAACTGGTTCGAGCAGAAGCCCCTGTTTGGCAAAAGGATTCTGATCACTCGCAGCCGAAAACAATCACGCGGCCTTGCAGAGAAGATAGCTTCCCTTGGCGGAGAACCGATCCTCTTCCCGACCATCGAAATTAAACCGCCGAAAGATACCGGTCCTATGGACAAGGCCATTCAAGAGATCGCTTCGTACGACTGGATAATCTTTACGTCCGTGAACGGAGTTGAACTCTTCCTGAAGCGATTCCTGGAGCTGCGTGGAGATATTCGTGATCTCGCTGGTCCGAGAATCGGAGCCATCGGCCCGGTTACCGCGACAACGATCGGGTCTCATGGAATCAAAGTGGATCTGCTTGCCAAGGAATTCGTGGCAGAGAGCTTGCTGGCTCAGCTAACTGCGGACCAGGTCGAGGGTAAACGTTTTCTTATTCCTAGAGCCGAGACAGCGAGAGAAGTGCTCCGTGAAGAGATTGCGAAAATGGGTGGGACGGTCGATGTTGTGCCGGTTTACCGTACGTGCCTTCCTGATGCATCGGATATCGACCACGCGAAAGAGTTACTCCGAACCAAAGCCATTCACGTGGTAACCTTTACGTCATCTTCGACCGTGAACCACTTCGTGGAAATGCTTGGGTCTGAAGACCTGGACAGGCTCTTGGAAGACGTGGTGATCGCTTCCATCGGCCCGATAACGTCACAAACCATACGAGAGAAAGGACTCACACCCACAGTGGAAGCCGCTGAGTATACGACGGACGGACTAGTCGCGGGGCTGGCAGGCGTTTTTCTAAAGCGGAGAGGGTAGGTCGCTCATGCGAAGCACGATGAAAGACACCAAAGTGACCTACACGCTGGAACATGATGGAAAGTTCTTCATTGTTGCGAACGTCCCTGCACGCGTGTGCCTGGAGATGGGCGATCAGTACTTCGCGCCGGAGACCGTGGAGCACATCCAAGCGATTATCAAGAGCAGGAAAAGGCCCGACAGAGTAATCGAAACCCCGGTCTATGAGTAAGCGTGAGAGCACCGTACAACCTGTGGCTCAAGTGGACATGAGTCCGCAGGGCAGTCAATAGCCCCAGACCCATACCGCTGTCGGAAATAATCGCGGGAGGAGATTTCGTCTTGCTGTTCCCCTTGAAAGGGGAACACCTTGAGTAGTCCCGCCTCCCGCGGGGTGAAACCCGTGGTAAGCATCGCCCAAAATTAGGTTATTTTTGCCCCGAAGGGGCCAGCCCCTTCGGGGCCAAAGCCCAGAGGTTGGTGGGAGGCGTCTTCCCCTGGGTTTCACCCAGGGCTACTCACAGTATTCCCCTACGGGGAATTCCGGTTCACGAAGAAAGCGTATACTGGAGGTGCGGTCCGGTTGGCCGGCAACGCTGCTCTCGGCCTATCAGGGGCTGTGATTCGAGTCCGATAGAACTTTCCAAAATAAATATGTCAACCAGTTTCAGGTTTCGGGGAAAGCTCTGTCGTGAAGATCCCGGAACAGTAATTCTACTACTACAACAACGAAAGACCTCATCAAGCATTGGGAGGAAAATTCCCAGTACAGTTCCTCAACTCTTGTCCACGAATTACTTGACACGTACAGCAATGACAGTACTTGGCCGCTGGTAACGGAATCACTACCCTTCGCCCCGCTCTGCGGCCTCTTGAAATATCTCCAGCATTCGCTGGTGGTTCGCCGGTAGCGTGTACCGCGAAGCAGTTTGTCTGGCGGCTTCAGAAGCTGATTTGAGCACTTCGGGATTAAGAAATCGACGCATAGCCTCTACGAGTTGGTCGATGTCGCGGGCGCTCTCGATCACCATGCCGTCTCTGCCTTGATCTATGATCCCGGCAGCTCCGTTGGAAGCAGTAGTAATCGCAGGCAAGCCCGCGGCCATAGCTTCGAAAACCACTAACGAACATGCATCGTAGAACGTGGGCAGGACAAACACATCGCAAGCCACGTAATAACGTTCCGGTTCTTTGGTAGGACCCACAAACGCCATTGTGTTCTTTAGATCGAGCCGATCGACCATTCGACTGAGAGCAGGGGAGGGGAGGCCTCCTACCACGATTACACCGAATCTGTCCGCACCCATTCGGTCGCGTAGCTTGGCTGCGGCCTCCACCAGATATTGGATACCCTTCTTCCTCAGATCATACGCCATGAACAAGAAGAGCACCGCGTCCGGACCAAAGCCAAGCTCCTCTCTTGTTTTTGAACGTGAATCCCCCTTAGCAGCGGCAAACTTGCTCACGTCGATCCCGTTGTACACAAGCCTTATCTCATGAGCAGGGACTCCAAAGTGTTCGGCCATGTCATTGCGAACCATGTCTGAAATCGCAACAATGATCGGTCTGGGATTCATTCTGAAGGCCGCGGATTCAATCCACGCACGGGCATAGTGTTTTGGCGTGAACAAGACGGCCAATCGCTTCAATAAACGAACCACTGGGCTTCTTACCGCGGCAATCTTTCGACTGGTGCTCCTTTGATGAACGCCACCATGGCTCTGGTACACATTCATGGTCAAAGTGTTCCCGAACCCAACCACCACGTCGAAATCGTACCGGGCCACCGCGGCTCGATGAGCCAGAGCAAAATGCATGATCCTGACAAAAGGAGGCACTATCCTAGGGAGCCGAGGAATCTTGTGGAAGACAGCCTCCTTGGGCTCGCCATCCCATTGGTGGCCGAAGAAGTGCACCTCGTGGCCCCGGCTCACCAGGGTCTGAGCAAGCTGCACCGCATACGACTCTGCGCCGCCACCATAGAGACTGAAATTCTCAATCGCGAAAGCGACTTTCATCTCCGAGGCGTCGGAGGTTTTGAAGAAGTTCCGGGGAGGCCCTTTTTCTGCAAAAAGGGCCTCCCCG
>JBMOME010000276.1:0-5508 GCA_049323095.1 Thermodesulfobacteriota bacterium | reverse complement strand
CCTGCTTCCTAGATGGAAGCAGGAATGCCAACGAAATATAGAGTTTCTTGAAGGGGGTTCCGGGGGAAACTTCTTTACACAAAGAAGTTTCCCCCGTGCTTTACTTCTTTGAAAGCGCATTGCTATCACAATCACTTCTTACGTTCCGATCCACTTTGCACCGGATAGCCGGCTTTAGTCCAGCCCTCTATCCCAGACGTCATGATTCGAAGATTCTCGAATCCCAGTTGCGCAAGAAAAGCGGCCACCTGTTCGGCCATGTGGCAATCGAGATTAGTGCAGTACACGATTATCACGCCTTCTTTGGGCAGCACAGGCTCCAGGAGCGGATAGCGCTCTTCCTTTTGCGCGGAAGGCATGGAGAGAGCGCCCTTGATGTGGCTGTCTTCGAAGTCATCTTCATCACGCGCATCCAGGAAGATCGTGTTCCCGTCGTCAAGGGATTGCCTAGCCTCTTTCTCATCAATTACAGGGATCTTCACACCTGAATGGACCACCTCTTTCGGTGGCGCGTACAGAAAAGGAATGCCTGAAGGAGAAACCAGGTTGACGATAACCCCCAACACGGCGGCTGCCACAACGATAACGATAGCTCTCAGAAGAACGGCCGACCATTTTGTCATACCGGGGACTCTAGCACCCGCATTCATCGGCTTTCAACCCAAATCCTGCCGAAAGCTCTTTGCTATTGACAATTGCCGCGGCGATTTCTACCAATAGTGCGACCTTTTTCGACGGTTCGCAGGGGGCTCCGACCCAGCTCAACCATCAGATTGCTTTACTGAGGATACACTATGGACTATTTGCTTACCGATGAACAGAAGATGGCCCGCGATATGGCCAGGAAGTTTGCCGACAGCGAACTCAAGCCCATCGCTGACCGGCTTGACCGAGAACATACCCATTCCCCCGAGGTGGTCAAGGCCCTGGGAGAAATGGGCGTCATGGGCGTGGCAGTTCCCGTGGAATATGGCGGTGGCGGCATGGACTACGTCTCTTACGCCCTGATCGTGTCAGAGATTTCGCGCGCTTGCGGAGGAACGGGCACTCTCGTTGCCGCGCACAACTCTCTGTATTGCTATCCGATGCTGAAGTTCGGCACCGAAGAGCAAAAGCAGAAATACCTGGTCCCGGCGGCGTCAGGGCAGTCGGTCGGCTGCTATGCGCTCACCGAAGCCAACGCGGGCAGCGATCCCGCGGCCTTGCGCACCACGGCCAAGCTCGACGGGGACTCGTGGGTGATCAACGGCGAAAAGAAGTTCATCAGCAATGGCAATATTGCGGATTACGTGGTCTTTGCAGCCACAACGGACAGATCCAAAGGCTACAAGGGGATCAGCCAGTTCGTGTGCGACGTAAGGGAGACTCCCGGTTACAAGGTAGGCCGAGTGGAAGAAAAGATGGGGATAAACGCATCCGGCACGGCAGAGCTCATTTTCGAAGATGCCCGGATCCCGAAAGAGAATATCCTTGGTGAACCGGGATCGGGTCTGCGCCAAATGCTGGCCACCCTGGACAGCGGCCGAATCAGCATAGCAGCTCAAGCGCTTGGGATCGGCCGCGCGGTCCTGGAAGAATCCTTGGAATACGCGCAGCAGCGGGAGCAATTCGGCCGGCCTATTTCGGAGTTCCAGGCGATTCAATGGAAATTGGCTGACATGGCCACGCAGCTCGATGCCGCGGAGCTCCTGATCTGGAGAGCCGCGCTGCTTGAAGACAAAGGACTTCCTTTTGAGAAGGAAGCGGCCATGGCCAAGCTGCTCGCGTCTGATACCGCGATGCACGCTGCGATCGAAGGTGTGCAGATCCTTGGCGGTTACGGGTATTGCCGGGATTACCCGATGGAACGCCACATGCGTGATGCGAAGATCACCCAGATATACGAAGGGACCAACGAGATCCAGCGCCTCGTGATTGCAAGAAACCTGCTCAAGAAGAGGAAATGATAGCGCAGACAAAGACTTTGCTGGCGGACAAAATCATAAAAGGTGATGTGAGGGCCGTGGCACGGCTAATACGCCGCATCGACGACGGAGATCCGGAAGTCATCCCCGAGCTGCGGAAGCTCTATCTCCACGCAGGGCGATCCCACGTCATCGGATTTACAGGCTCGCCGGGCGTCGGGAAATCCACCCTTGTGGACAGAATCGTTTCCCGGTTCCGCGGGGACGGCAAAACCGTGGGCATCATTGCGGTGGATCCCACAAGCCCGTTCAGCGGCGGCGCGATCCTCGGTGACCGCATCCGCATGCAACGTCATTTTCTCGATGAAGGCGTCTTCATAAGGTCCATGGCCACCCGCGGTTCTTTTGGCGGGCTCACCAGATCCACAGCCGATGCAATCGTGGTTCTGGAAGCAATGGGCAAGGACGTGGTCATCGTGGAAACCGTGGGAGTGGGCCAGGATGAAGTGGATATCGCGCACAGCGCGCATACCACGGTCCTGGTGACCATACCGGGGATGGGAGATGATATCCAGGCCATAAAGGCCGGCCTGATGGAGATCGGCGACCTGTTTGTGGTCAACAAGGCGGACAGGGAGGGCGCACCAAAGACGATCCGCGAGCTGAGAACCATGCTGGACATGTCTTCCGAACGATACACAGCGGACGGATGGATGCCGCCGGTTCTTGCGACTCAAGCAGCGAACGACGAAGGCATCGACGAGCTGTATCAGGCCATCCTGGAGCATCGCCGGTTCCTGGAGTCAGGAGGCGGAGAAAAGCTTTGGAAGCGGCAACAGGTTCGGGTATATAACCAGCTCGTGGACCTGCTTAAAGAGCATCTCCTGGGCCGGGCCCTCCAAAAGATCGGGGACAAACCCGCGCTGGCAGGCATCGCGGAACGGATCGTTGATGGAGAGACCGACCCGTACAGCGCGTGCCAGGACTTAGTGGAACGCCTGCTTGGAGGCACAAAAGGTGACTCCCAATAGGACCTCGAACTGGATGGACATCGACCCCGCGTGGTTGATGCGCATCTTCACCGTGATTCCGGTCGTGGTGATCCTCCTTGCCGGCGGCGGAGCGCTGTGGCTCTATTTCTTCGTGCATTCGCTCCTGCCGGAAGGCGAGTCCGAGGTTGTGGCTTCTGAGTTGCGGGCCGACGTCCGGGTGATGAGAGACATCAACGGCATCCCCGGCATCATCGGCGAGAACGAAGAGGACCTGGCGTTCGTGCTGGGCTACGTGATGGCTCAGGACCGTCTCTGGCAGATGGATTACCTCAGGAGGGCCTCGCAGGGCCGGTTGGCGGAGATCCTCGGGCCCGCGTACCTTGATGACGATCAACTCATGCGAATGCTCCAGCCAGGCGCCCAGTCCGAAGAAACGCCCGCGCGGCTGGGAAAGAGCGAGCAGGTCTGGCTTCACAGCTTTGTGAAAGGCGTGAACTGTTTTATTACGAACCACGCGAACAAGCTCCCGGTAGAATTCTCTCTCCTGGAATATCGACCCGAGCCTTTTACGCCTCAGGATGTGCTTCGGCTCTTTCTCGCGCTCGCGTGGGAAACGTCGCCCGCGGGCAAAGTCGATCCGGCCATGACAAAGATTCTCGGGCGGCTGGGAAAGGATCGGGCGCTTGAGTTCTTCCCCCGCGATCCTTCTGTAGGGCCTCCTCTGGTGTCTCCGGATCTGGAAGGCTGGGAGCCGACCGGCATACTCTTTGGGAGTCCATCAGGCCGTGCGCAAATGATGCGCGTGCCCGGACTCCGGAGCGGTTGCGCATGGGCTGTGGGGGGTGCTCGAACACGCAGCGGAAAGCCCATGACCGGTTATGCTCTGTATCAGGTCTTATCCGCGCCGGGTTTCTGGTACAGAGCCCGACTAGCCACCTCGGAATTCCACCTGGCCGGGGCATTTGTCCCGGGGCTGCCTGTGGCTCTGGTGGGCGCAAACGGCCGGCTCGCGTGGGGATGCGTCTCAGCTCCGGCAGATGACGCAGACTTGTACATCGAACGGCTCGATTCAGACGAGCCGCGGCGCTTCTGGCGAGTGGATCGGTGGCGAGACCTGCGGCCTCGGCAGGAAACCTATCGGGTCAAAGGGAAGCGGCCGGTTGTTCGGACCGTGCTTTCAACTGAAACCGGACCCCTGGTCTCCGATCCGTTCAGAGAGAAGGCGCTTTCCCTGCGCTGGACCGGTCAGCAAGGGCTGGGGCTCTTTTCAGCAATGTATGCGCTCAACCGCGCGGGAAATGGAGATGACGCGCGGACCGCGCTGAAGGCTCTGATCGCGCCGTGCATGAACGTGCTCTGGGCGGATGAGACCGGCTCGTTCGGGGCTCAATTGGCCGGACGAATTCCTGTGAGGCCGCCGGAAAGCGATGGCATTGTCCCCATGCCCGCGTGGACTGGAGTGCAGGATTGGCGCGGGTTCATACCGTTTGAGGAGCTCCCTTCGCTCATGAATCCGCCAGGAAACACCGTTGCCGTGGCTGACGATCGTCCTCGCGGCAATCTGGCCTCTATGTTTACCGGTTGCTATTGGAGCGACGATTCCAGATTGGCCCGCGTGACCGACCTGCTGGCCAAAACACCGGAGCATTACAGAGAGACATTCCAGGAGATTCAAGGCGATACGCTTTCGCCGCTTGCATCGCAGCTCACGCCCGTGGTGCTCAAAGCAATCCGTGAGAGCAAGGAACAGGACTCCACGTTCCGAACCGCGATGGAAGCGCTGCAATCCTGGGACTTCAAGATGAACGCGGATTCTTCGCCCGCCGCGGTTTTTGGTTTATTGTATCAAGCGCTGACTGAAGAGCTGTTTCTCAAGCCGCTTGGGAAGGCCGCGTTCGAAGGATATGCGCAGTATCCGCTCCTGCCCACCGCAGTCCTCAAGCGGACCTTGGCAACCGATGGGAACAAGGCCGCACAGGAAAACGCGCCGCAGCAAGTGATCCGGAAGAGTTTTCAGCAGGCGCTCGCCCGAGGCAAGAGCTTGATGGGAGATGACCCGAAGAAGTGGAAATGGAGCGATATTCACACCACGGTCTTCTATCATCCGCTCACAGCCCGGTCTCGATTCCTGGAACTGCTTTACCATGTGGGCCCGTTAGGGACTCCCGGTTCAGGCGATTCCATTGATTGCGCGGGCTGGTCGCAGGTTTATCCTTTCCACGTGGTCGAAGGAGTCTCTCTCCGGCAGATTTCAGACATGACTCAACCGCCGCAGCTCTTCGGAAGCGCCGCGATGGGCATGTCAGCGCATTTCTTTTCCAAACATTACAAAGACCAGACTCGTGCATGGCTTACCGCTCGAACCTTCCGCGAACCTATCCTCGTCACGGATGTCCGAAAACAAGGGTTCAATCCTGTTCTCTTCAAGAGAGGCGGCCCCCAACGACTAAGCCGCGAGTAACATTTGTCACCGTTTGACGAAGAGATTATTAACTCAACACCGCTGAAGCCCCAAAGGGGCGGTTGAAAGTAGCCCGGCAATTCATTGCCGGGTAATTGATGAGCAAAGATCACCTCTTTTCCCCAGGTGTCGCCCGAAGGATTAATCCTTC
>JBMOME010000275.1:0-5509 GCA_049323095.1 Thermodesulfobacteriota bacterium | reverse complement strand
AGCGGATGCGCCGAAATGATCGATGCCGATCACATCTCCCTGCGAGCCGGTCCACTGACACCAGCCCAGCGGACTCCCGGCTTCGACCGCGAGGCGAGCCTTCACATCAGGGGGCAGCACTTGATTCCGATAATCCTCGGGCTGCTCCTTGAAAAGCTCCCAGGAGGGCATGGAGACGACTCGTGCCTTGATTCCTTTATCAGCGAGGAGCTTTTCCTGCGCAGCCAACGCCAGGGCCACTTCCGAGCCTGTGGCAATGAGCAGTAGATTCGGAGTCCCTTCCGCGTCCGACAACACGTACGCGCCTTTCATAGCGCCTTCCACCACTCCGGGATAGCTGTCGGGATCCAACACGGGAAGGTTCTGGCGGCTCAGGGCAAAGCATATGGGCTTGTCCTTGGAGACTGCCACTCGCCACGCGGCCGCGGTTTCGTTCGCGTCTGCCGGCCTGAAGAGGATCATATTGGGCATAGCCCGGAGCGAACTCAAGTGCTCGATGGGTTGGTGCGTCGGGCCGTCTTCGCCCACGCCGATGCTGTCGTGGGTAAAAACAAATATGGAATGAACGTCCATCAGCGCGGCGAGCCTGACCGCTGGCCGCATGTAGTCCGAAAAGATCAGGAAGGTCGCGCCGTACGGAATGACTCCGCCGTGGAGCGCCATGCCGTTCACGAGGGCTCCCATCGCGTGCTCTCGAACCCCGAAACGTAGGTTTCTCCCGCCGGGGTGTTCGGGTGATTGATCTTCCGAGCCTGAAATAAGCGTCTTTGTCGAAGGTGCGAGGTCAGCCGACCCCCCGAGTATGACGCTCACCTTCTTCGCGATGGCGTTGAGCACCTTGCCCGACGCGACCCGGGTGGCAATCGGACCGTCCGAAACGCGAAAGACCGGGATCTCCGCGTCCCAGTCCGCAGGCAGGCGACGATTGATGACTCGCTCGAACTCCTCTGCCTCAGCAGGATACGTCTTGCGGTATTCCTCCAGCACCGCGCGCCATTCGGCTTCAAGCTGCTGACCTCTATCAATCGCGAGGCGGAACTCACAGGGCGCTTCCTCAGGCACGAAGAAATGCGGGTCCAGGGTCCAGCAGAAGGTCTGTTTCGTAGCTTTGAGCGCATCCATGCCCAGCGGTTCGCCGTGAGCGCTCGCGGAATCCTGTTTAGGGCTGCCGAACCCGATATGGGTGCGGATCATTATCAGCGACGGCTTTTGCGTCTCTTCTTTTGCCCTGGCTATGGCTTGCGCCATGGCCTGAACGTCGTTGCCGTCTTCCACGCGCTGCACATGCCAATCGCAGGCCTTGAACCTGGCTTCCACGTCTTCCGTGAAGGTGATCTTGGTTTCGCCTTCGATGGAGATCTTATTGTCGTCGTACAGATAGATCAGCTTGCCCAGCTTGAGGTGACCCGCAAGGGACGCGGCCTCGTACGAGATGCCCTCCATAAGGTCGCCGTCAGAAACTATCTCGTACGTGTAGTGGTCCACCAGATGGAACCCGGGCCGATTGAACCGGGCGGCGAGAAAGCGCTCGGCAAGGGCCATGCCCACGCCCATGCAGAAGCCTTGCCCCAAGGGGCCTGTGGTGGCTTCCACGCCAATGGCCGGATGATACTCAGGATGTCCGGGGGTCTTGCTCCCCCATTGGCGGAACTTCTGAAGGTCTTCCAGGGATATATCGTATCCGGTGAGGTGTAGGATCGCGTACAGGAGCGCGGATCCGTGTCCGGCCGAGAGAATGAACCGATCACGGTTCGGCCAGAGAGGATTGGAGGGGTTGTGCCGCATGAATCTCGTCCAGAGCACATAGCACATGGGCGCAGCGCCCAAAGGCAGCCCCGGATGACCGGAATTTGCCGTTTGTACGGCATCCGCGGCAAGCATGCGCATTGAGTTTATGCAGAGTTCTTCCAGAGCGCTGCCGGGTTCACTCATCAAAAGAACCTCCTCTCGGACCGGGTCTCGGTCCATGACTTATATCCATTCTCGAGAACTCCCGTCGGAATCGGATCGCGCCCCCGGACGCGCCAAGAGAGGCGTTACTGGTCAACGGAGCGCCATTTTTCACAAGGTGCTCTTTGCGTTCCGGAATTCCCCGGAGGGGAATACTCAAGGTGTCCCCCTTTAGAGGAAAGACAAGAGCAAGATCCCATTTCGCGATTACTATTGAGAAGCGCTTTATAAGCTTTGATGTCGTTTCCAGGAATTTTGCGGGGGATCTTACCCTATTTCGGGCAAATTTTCATTGCTTCTTCGCCCCCAGCAATTCCAGCATCTTGTCGGGGTCGGTGGTGGGCAAGTCGCAATTGAAGTTGCGGCAAACGTATGCGGTGGGTTTTCCGTCCTTGCTCTTTTGTTCGCGGGTATAGGTCGCGATATCCATTATCTCGGCAGCGGTCTGCTGGAGCGGCCTGAGAACTACCACTTTATTGGGGACAAAGGGCCGCCGCAGATCTTCGAGCATTCGCATGGTATCCCGAGTATCGGGATCGCCCGCGATGACCACTTCGTACGAGGGGCCAAGAGCGAACTCCACGGCCATCAAGAACTGAGTATACGCGGATGGAAGTTGGCCTACGTTGCCGGCAAAGGCCTTGGTGATCGCCTCTGCGTTGCGTTCCAGGTCGTGATTACCGGTGATGCGGGACAAGCGCAGAAGGTTCATCGCAGCCACGGAATTTCCGGACGGCGTCGCGCCGTCGTAGATCTCTTTCTTGCGCACGAGCAGCTCTTGGTTTTCAGCCGGGGTGAAATAGAACCCGCCGGCCTGAGCATCCCAAAACCGTGCCTGCATGTCTGCATTTAGGTCGAGGGCCGCTCGCAGGTAGCGCACATCGAAGGTGGCTTCGTACAGATCCAATAGGCCCCAGACAAAGAAAGCGTAGTCATCCACCAGGCCCGGAACCGCGGCCTGGCCGTCTCGATACCGGTGCCAAAGACGTCCCTTGTCGTCCCGCATGTTCTTCAAGATGAAATCGGCGGCTCTGCCGGCGGCTCGCGCATACAGTGGATCGTTGAAAGCTTGCGCGCCTCTGGCCAGCGCGGCAATCATTAAGCCATTCCAGTCCACGAGGATCTTGTCGTCCCGCAACGGCCGAACACGCTCTTCCCGCACCTGAAAGAGCTTCAATCGAGCACCGGCAAGCCGGGCTCGCAATTCGTGTTCCGGGATGACCAGGTCGGCTGCAACTTTGGAGAGCGGCTCCCGCAAGTGCAGTATGTTCGCGCCGGTCATTCTGCCCGAAGCCTCGTCCCTGTAGTTGCCTTCTTTG
Source organism: Thermodesulfobacteriota bacterium (assembly GCA_049323095.1). Taxonomy (GTDB): domain Bacteria; phylum Desulfobacterota; class Desulfomonilia; order Desulfomonilales; family Desulfomonilaceae; genus VGSG01. Next base: position 2,240 of record JBMOME010000275.1, on the reverse strand, counting down.
CGAATATCGTAAACCGCGGCCACAAGGCGCGCGTCCTCTTCACCCAGCACCTTTTCAAGCTCGTTGTACGTCCAGACGTAGAACTTTCCTTCGACACCTTCGCTGTCCGCATCTTCCGCGGAGAAGAACGCGCCTTCGGGCGAAGTCATGTCCCTGAGCACATAGGTGAAGATCTCCCGCGCAGTCCGGGCGTATTCCTCTTTGCCAGTGGCCTGATAGGCTTCTATGTACGCCATGGCGATCAGCGCCTGGTCGTAGAGCATCTTTTCAAAGTGTGGGAGCAGCCATTCCCCATCCGTCGAATAGCGGTGGAAGCCGAAGCCCACGTGGTCGTAGATTCCCCCGCGGCGCATGTTCTGAAGCGTGGTTTCCACCATGGTGAGGCCGCGGGCGTCGCCGGTTCGGAGCCAGTAACGGAGAAGAAAGAGCATATTGTGCGGCGTTGGAAACTTGGGAGCCCGACTGAAACCTCCAAAACGCTCGTCAAAACGCTCCGAAAGATCTCGATACGCGACCTCGAGCGTCCGCGAGCTCACCGGCTCACCGGGAAGCTCATCGGGCAGCTTGCGAAGCGCGCCAACCACGTGATCCGCGGACTGGAGCACCTCGTTTCGGCGAGAAGCCCACATCTCCTTGACCCGGCGGGTCAGTTCGACCATGCCGATTCGGCCGAGACGATTATCTTTGGGAATGTAGGTCGCCGCAAAGAAGGGCCGCTTCGTTGGAGTCATGATAATGTTGAGGGGCCATCCGCCCCCGCCGGTCATCATCTGGCTCACGGCCATGTACAGATGGTCGATGTCGGGCCGTTCCTCCCGGTCGACCTTGATGGACACAAAAGCCTCGTTCATGAGGCGCGCGGCCTCTTCATCCTCAAAGGTCTCTTGTTCCATCACATGGCACCAGTGGCAGGTGGAGTACCCAATGGAGAGGAAGATCGGCTTGTCCTCCCTGGAAGCTTTTTCAAACGCTTCCTCGCCCCAGGGATACCAATCGACCGGGTTGCGTGCATGTTGGAGCAGATAGGGGCTCTTTTCTTTCATCAATCGGTTCTGGAACCCACGGCCGACTCGGCGATCTTTGTCGCTGTGGATTGTCTGCGGTGACGTATCAGTCATGGCCGCTACTCCCAATTCTGCTTGCGTGTCTAGCTGTGACGCGAAGCAAGCCGGCGCCGGCATCAACGCTAAAGCAATAACTCCTAGTATTGCGCCTGCCGGTACGATGAGCTTGGGTATCATTTTGGCTTCCTTTTCACTAAGTTGGTGCCGAAGGATCTGGTGCGCAAGATCCCTTGGGCCTGCGGCTCTCGCGGTCCGTGGGATTGGCCTAGCTAAGAATTGGCCCGTGTAGGGGCGCACGGCCGTGCGCCCCTACATACAAAGGGCCTCTCAGGCCAATCTTCGACAACCTTTAGCCTTTTCAAGCGCTTCTACAGTGGTCCTGATACTCCGCCGTCTTTTCTGATTCGCCAGAAATGCCATGCGACGAGCAATGTCATGGCAAGCGGAAGCAATATTACATGCCACACATAGAGACGAAGCACCACTATTTCCGTTACCTCAGACGGACCAAAGAGCATAGTAGCGAGACCGGATCCCACAATTGGGACCGTCTGAGCAAGATTGCGGGCAATCGTCCAAGCCCATAGCCCCCGGTCGTCCCACACGAGCAAGTAGCCCGTGAAATCCACCAGGAGCGTGAACGCCAACAGGATTGCCCCGATTACCCAATTGAAATTCCTCGGCGGCTCGAACGAACCGGTAACAAATACTCGTACCATGTGCAGGGCCACGAATGCAACCATGGCCTGGCCGCACCAGTAATGAAGATTCCGTATGAAGAAGCCGTATGGCGCGGCGTGAGTGATCGTCTGGATTGACTCGTATGCACCCCCGGATGAGGGCACGTAGTGCAGCGCGAGCAACAACCCCGTCACAATTTCCAGCACGAACATCCAAAGCGCGAGCCCCCCCAAACAATAGGTAAATCGTATTTTCGCAGCGGGTTCGGGAACCGCTCGAGGATGGAGATGAACAAGAAAAGACGCAAACGATCCTTTACCCACTGAAATTCCTGGCCTAATCCTGGTAAGAACCAATGGGAAAAGCCCCAGTATCCCACAGGCGTTAGAATAACAAGGTTGCCCGAAATCGTGAGCCCCAGCGGGGCTTCCTGATAGTAGCCCGGCAATTCATTGCCGGGTGACCGGTGAACAAAGATGCAACTCTTCGCCCCCG
>JBMOME010000274.1:0-5576 GCA_049323095.1 Thermodesulfobacteriota bacterium | reverse complement strand
GCCAGGTTAACTCGAGCCACGCCGGCCTTGCCTTCCAGGCCGACCGTATTCAGGAAGCGGCAATAGGCTTCAGCGGTAACTTCATGTTTGGATATGTAGAATCCCTTGACGAATACTCGATGGCGGGGGCGCTCGTCGAGCCTCCCTTCTTCGTCGGGGCTCCCGATTTCCACGGGCCCGGGAGGAATGAAGACCATCCCGTCGTACCGCCCTGAACCTTCTTCAACGCCGTTGGGAACATCGTTTCCGTTTCGCTCGGTGGTCGGAGGCTCCTGGCTGGGCCCGGGCGGGAGCGGCATGGGAGGGCTCCCAGGCGCACTGGGCAACAAAGGGATATCCGAGGGCGCACGCGAAACGATCAAAGCCTCTGCTCCGGCCAACGTCGATCCGCGGAACGCGGCACCAGATTTCGACCCGGACCAAGCCGCTCCGCAAAGAACGGCGCAAACGAGAACCAGGGTAGGCCCCACGATTCGTCTGAACCTACCGCAAAGAGAGATTCGATTTGATCGGCCGCACACGCTTAGAGAAGTAATGCTCATCCGGTATCCATCGTAGGTCGGGTTGAGGGAGGAAACCCGACTCACTCAGCGCGTAGGGTTTTGCTTCGCGCGACCCAACCTACGCATCGATCGGAGATCACTTATTACAGCAGATCCATACATAGGCAATGTGGAGAAAAAAACAAGAGGCTGGTCAAGAAAGGATATTTTCGGAGATTACTCTACTCGGAAGGCGAAGCGTTTCGAAACTGCCACTGGATACGTCCACACGTAGGCCGGGTTGAGGGACGAAACCTGACTCATTGAAGACGTGGGGTTTTACTTCGCGCAACCCGACCTACGCCTGTAATCACAGGTCTCGCAAGCGCTGGAAGCGCTTGCAAAAGCCGGGAGTTTTTGGTGGAGGGGTCCGGGGAAATCCCCCTGTATCCCCCTTTACTAAAGGGGGGACTGGGGGATTTGAGGGGCCTCCCCGGAAGCACTTCCCCAAGAAGGCCGGCCTCTGTATCCGCTTCAGTCCTTCAGCGGACCTGACTGAAGAGTGGTGTTTGGCGTTCGGCCGAGGATTCGCTAGCTTCCGCGACTCGCCGCTCGCAGGTGGCCACGTAGGCTGGATTGATTTCGTATCCGACGTAGGACCTCCCACTACGGACCGCGGCTATGGCTGTGGAGCCGCTCCCCATGAACGGATCGAGTACTACGTCGTCCTGAAAGGTGTACAACTGGATGAGTCGCTCGACCAGGGCCACCGGAAACGGTGCTGGATGCCCGACCCGCCGCGCGGACTCAGGCGGGATGGTCCAAACGCTAATGGTCGCGCTGAGGAAGTCCTCACGATCTATGGTGGAACAGCCCTTTTCCGGCCGATCGAATCGTTCCTTGGAGAAGATCAGCACATACTCGTGCATGTCTCTAAGGGTGGGATTCACTGCGGAAAGCCACGAACCCCAGGCGCAAGATCCGTTTGAAGCCTTGCCCTTGACCCAGATAATTTCGCCCCGCATGAGAAAACCGATCTCAGAGGCAAGCCTGGCCACGTGCGCGTTCAGCGGGATGTAGGGTTTCCGGCCCAGATTGGCGACGTTGAAAGCCACTCGACCTCCCGGCACCAGCACCCGGTGAGTTTCTTCCAGCACTTTGCCGAGAAACTCCAGATACTCATCGAGCGTCAGGTCTTTGTCATAGTCCTTTCCGACATTGTACGGCGGTGAAGTGACCATGAACGCTACGGAATTGTCAGGCAGCTCGTGCATTCGTTCGGAAGAATGCCCGTAGATGCGGTTGAGCTGATCGGGAGGGATCTGATTGATCGTGCAGGTTGCAGGTCCTGCTTTGGGCAGCGCACATATCTTTCGGGTGTAGAACGCGGACGCATCATGCGCTTCTCTGCGACCCGTGCCGAATGATTTGGTGGATGTGCGTGCCGGCAATTCTCTTCCGTATCCCAAGTCGGAACTCAAAAGTATACTTCAGCGCAGATCCGCCCGGTGAGACCGAACCGGTCTCCCCAGGAGCGTCGTATTCCCGCGACCCCGCGCGTCGGGGACTTGATCGACACGCTGAAGCGTTCGAGTGCGTGAGCCTTCGGTGGCTCATAATCCGAAGGCGTTGCTTCGGGAGTGCATAGCATCGCGAGGCTTGAGAGTCAAATAAAAAATGATTTCCATAAATAAGAGTAAAAAATTAAAGTAGATTCTAGATATTTGGCGACTCGCACTCCTTGCTGAAATGGCCTGATCCTGTTTCGCGCTTTACAGGGGCCAACGGGTTGGGTGCTCAAATGAAGTGGTAAATCGCCAGGGCAGCTTGGAACACCACTTCTTTCCGCTGGAGGCACCAGCAACTGTCGTCGCATCCCACACTGCAGAGCCAGTTGAATGCGGAAAATCCCTTATCGACGACAAATCAAGGGCTTTTGACGGATTGACACCACCCTCTGGGCATGGGAAAGTCATTCTCATGACACGGCGTCTGCCGGTGGCGCTGTTCAGAAAAATTAGGTTGACATGCTTCGACGATGATGCTTATAGTCCGCAACCAATAGTGAACTCTTTATGAAGAAGAGCATCTGTTCATGGAGGAAAGAGAGCGACACGACTTCTTGAGCGCAGCAGCACGAAGCGCACTTATGTCTCAAATAGGCGCCCGAAATACGCGGCCCGAAGTTATGGTCAGAAGCTTGCTGCATAGCGCCGGCTTCCGGTTTCGGTTGCATGAAAAACGATTGCCGGGAAGGCCTGATATCGTTCTGCCGCGTTACCACACAGTCGTCTTCGTGCACGGGTGTTTTTGGCATGGTCACTCCTGCCCTAAGGGTACTTCGCTCCCAAAGACCCGAGCGGAGTTCTGGGTCAGCAAGATCACTCGAACCAAGGAGCGCGACGCCGAAAACAAGGCTGACCTTGAGAAGCTGGGTTGGCGTGTTGTGGTTGTGTGGGGATGTGAACTGAAAGAGCCTTCGCTCCTCGTGGAGCGACTGAAGAAGGAGATCTGGAGTTGAAGGCGCAGACCTATACGTGCATCGAGGCATTTTGTGGGGCTGGCGGTCTTTCTTTAGGTTTGGAAAGAGCCGGATTCGAGGTGCTAACGTCATTCGACGTTGATGAGAAGTCAGTAACAACCTTCAACGCATACCGCCACCGGGAGATCGCATTTCGGCGAGATGCACGAGATCTCACGGGGGACGAACTCAAGCGCAGGGCGGGGCTCATTGGCGAGCGCCGTCTCGATCTCTTTTCCGGAGGCCCCCCATGCCAAGGCTTCTCGAAACAGAAGAGAGGTGCACACCTCGGCGACCATCGCAATGGCTTGGTCCTGGAATTTGCCAGATTGGTTAGGGAACTGGAGCCGCGCTTCTTCTTACTTGAGAACGTGGCCATGTTCGGTCAGAAGAGGGGCAGGTCATTCATACCCTACATCCAGGGTTTGCTGGGTGACTTCGACCTTTTCCCCCATTTCTACAATTGTGCCGATTATGGACTCCCTCAAACGAGGGAGAGGTTCGTCATAGTGGGCCGGCATCGGGAAGTAACAGGCTCGTTCAGGATACCCGATCCCACCGCCACGCGAAGAGTCACAGTCGGTGACGCTATCGGCGATCTCCCCGAACCGCCGGACAACTATACAGACCATCCGCAGTATCCGAATCACCAAAGGGCGAGAGTGACGGCTGAGAATCTCAAACGGTTCTCCTTCGTGCCTCAAGGTGGGGGATGGCAGGACATTCCGGAGGAATACCGGCTACCCTGTCATCGAAAAGTTGATACGAGATCTGGAGGTTGGACTGACGTATACGGTCGTCTAGAGTGGGACGGATTTGCAACAACCATTACGGGGGGGTTTGATAGCTTCTCTCGCGGCCGTTACGGACATCCTGTCCAAGACCGACCGCTGACCCCCAGAGAGGCTGCCAGGCTTCAAGGGTTCCCCGACGATTATGTGTTCTATGGAACTCGGCATGACATCAGACATCAGATCGGTAATGCAGTCCCTCCTCCTCTGGCCGAGGCGATTGGGAGAGAAATCAGGCGTTCGCTGCTGATCGCTGATGGAATTTTCAGAGAGGCCGATGTCGAATTACACAGGGATGTTGAGGTAACCCAGCCGCTTCTAATTCAGTATGCTCACCTTAACCGATGATTATCCCGTCCTCAGTTCATTGACAATCAACGCCAAATCCTGAGAGAGTAGGGCTGAAAGGTCCTTCACTGGTAGCTGCGGTCTGAAGTTGGACTTTGCAAAGCTTGCTTCAACGTAAGCGACCGGGGGATCGAGATAATACAAACCCTCTAGTTTTGCTAAGTATTTCTGGAAGATCTCGATCTGAATTGGTACGCAGATTTCTTTCACCACGCTGGTCTTCGTATCTAGCTGTGTTTCACTTACGCAAACCAAAGCGCTTCGATAAGTGCCCTCGCCAAAAACACTGTCCAATAATCGCTGGTGGGCAAAGACTTGGACAATTCTTTCGCGGGTAGTGATCTTACAGGGAAAAACAACTCCAGGACCACCTCGCTGAAGCTCGATTACTATATCGGTTGTTACTTTGTGGCCCTCTTTTGGAAGCCTGATTTGACCCTTGCGCTTGAGGCCCGAAATACGAGCAGCCAGACTGCCTACCAGAACTTCCAAGAAAGTCCCCGGCGGTTTCTTGGACCTCTTGAATATGTCGAAGACGCTTGCTACGCCCAGGACGCAGGTGTACAGAGCTCTCGACAGGTCATCGTGAAGAAGTCGTTCGCAGCCCTCCTCCGCCTCCAGACAGACCGCTTCCCACATCGCCTCGAACTCATCGGGATCATTGATGAACAAATCCCTTCGTATTGGCCTACTTTTTTCGCCTTGGCTCGAAAAAACGTCGTAGAATCTTTCTCCTTCAGCTGGAGTCGGCCAAAGTTTATATTCTGTTGATTTGGCGGCACTCCTCAGTAATTTGAGGGCTTCGACTGCAAGCATACCCAAGTCTTCTATTTCATTAGAGCCCTTACTGTAGTTCTTTTTCAACGCCTCAAAGCGAGTTTTGAATACAGCGAATTGAGGTGGGAGCGTCTTTCTACTCATTTCCTAATCCCGCTACCAACTCTGATATAGATATGCCCAATGACTCTGCCAGCTTGAGTATGTTCAGTAGGGATACGTTCCTCTCTCCGCGTTCCACTCCTCCGACGTACGAGCGATCTAACCCCGCTTTATTAGCCAGTTCTTCTTGCGAGAGTCCCGTGCGGAAACGTTGCGCTTTCAGATTTTGGCCGAAACGGACAAGCTGCCGGTTCTTGGGTGTAGACATGTGCTCTAACGGGAACGCGCCAACCTATTCACATTGGAAGACTTCTTAACCCCAAGATGATTTAAAGTCCACGGGATATAAGTACCATTTGAGCCCGAAAGGCTCGTCTAGGGATGGACCGAGAGAACCTCTTGTTGGTATGTCCAACTTGGGCTACAGTCCCTAGATCGCGGGTCAAAGAAAGTAAAAAACCTCGTTGTTCTTGAGGGATCAAGAGGATAGAATTCGTTTTGCACACGGAATCTATCACCAACGAGGTGAAGGGATAATGGCACAAGGGCTTCTTC
>JBMOME010000273.1:0-5631 GCA_049323095.1 Thermodesulfobacteriota bacterium | reverse complement strand
CAGCCCATGCCGCGGCCTGTCAATCCGCACGGCGGTGAACCACCGACCGGAGAGCCGTATGCGGGAGATCCGCACGTACGGTTCGGAGGGGGGAGCGGCCGGGTAACCGGCTGTTCCTACCCCTATCAAATTGCTTCTTCCCGCTTCCCGTGTGGCCTGCAATAACATTCTTCTGTCGCGTGCTTAAATGATAACCTAAAACTTGAAATCTACTTTTATCTTGAAGATCTTCTTTGCGGGAAGTTCGACAATATCCACACCGGTTCTTCGGATCAGCTCGCGTATGGTTCGCTTTTTTTCGCTTTCTGAAGGCGCAATAAGGGTAAACCAGACGTTATAATCGTGGCGTCTTTCGTAATTGTGGGTGACGCCTTTGCACGCGTTGACCGTTTGAACGAAGTGGTCGAATTTCTCTTTAGGCACTTTGGCAGCCAGCAACGTACTGACGAATCCCACTCGCCGTGAATTGATGGACGCGCCGAACCTCCTGATGATCCCTTCCTGCTTGAGTCGCGCCACGCGAGTAAGCACATCCTTTTCCGTCATGCCGATTCTCTGGCCGATGACGCGGTAAGGGTGAGGTTCAACAGGAAACGCAGACTGTATCTCATTCAGTAATTGTCGATCTAAGTCATCCATAAAAGGGACTCTCTTGTAAGCGTTTAGTTATCAGCGGCCAACAACTGTCATTGCGAGCGAAGCGAAGCAATCTCAGCGTTAAGGGACCGAGATTGCTTCGTCGTTTCACTCCTCGCAATGACATATAGAGTCAAACTCTCCCGTGTAAGTGAAGGATTACACTCTCTTACCATACGTAATAGCCGCGGCCCATCTACCGGGCACAGCCTCAATTCACGAAAACGTTGCGCCATCTGCGGGGATCTTCGATGGCCATGCCGCAGCCCCGTACCACAGTGGTGAGCGGGTCATCAGCCATAAATACCGGAATTCCGGTAAACCTGCTGATGAGCCTGTCCAGCCCCGACAAGAGCGCCCCACCTCCGCTGAGGATTATGCCTCGTTCGCTTATATCCGACAGAAGGGCAGGGGGCAATCTCTCAAGAGCCCGACGTACCGTGTCCAGTATGGACCCCACCGGTTCGGTGACTGCTTTCCTCATTTCAGAGGATGTCAGGGTAACGGTGCGAGCCACACCCTTGCCCAATTCCTTTCCGGTCACATCCATGGATCGTTCTTCGCGAAGCTCCAGCGCACATCCAACCCGGATTTTTATCTGTTCGGCCAGCGTGGACGATATTTCTATGCGCATCTGTTGCTGAAGGTACCGGACAATTGCGGCATCCATTTCGTCACCCGCGACCCGAGTGGATTCCCAATGAGTGGTAGTTCCCAAAGCAATCACAGCCACTTCCGTGGTCCCGCCGCCGATGTCTACGATCATAAACCCCGACGGGTCGGCAACATCCGCGCCGGCCCCGAGCGCGGCCGCCATGGGCTCTTCCATGAGGAATATCTCTTTCGCGCCAGCCTCGTACGCAGATTCTCTTACAGCTCTCTTCTCCACCTGCGTGGTTCCCGATGGGATACCGATAACAATTCGACAGCTCCTCCACAATCTTGGAGTGAAAGCCTTGGCGAGAAAGCCCCGAATCATGGCCATTGCTCCATCAAAGTCCGCAATGACGCCATCTTTGAGGGGTCGTCCCACAATCATCCATTCGGGATTGCGGCCTACGTATCGGGCAGCTTTCTTGCCTACTGCGACGGTTCGATTAGCCTGCCGGTCTCGTGCCACTACGGAAGGTTCGTTGATTATTATGCCTTCGCCTTTTCGGTACACGAGCGTATTGGCAGTTCCCAGGTCCATGGCAAGATCGACCCCAAACCCCCGCCAAAGGTGGGCAAACACGCGACCCACTATCACGGCGATCGAGCCTCCACCGAGACAGTCACGTACACTGGGAACACACCATCGACTTTCGCACCGTCAGGCTTAACCATGAGAGGCAGGGTAATGGTTCTCTTCTCCAGAAGCTCAGAGGCTTGCACAGGTTCGGTGGCCACACCGCTGACCTTTGAGACCTCGGACGCGAGACCTCTTACCTCCACCTCTTGTGGCTTGACCATAATCTTTACGTTTTCCGGTATGCTGCCGACGATCTGTGGAGAAACTTTCATCTTTCGCATAGAGCCCGCCGCGATGGTCAGGCTCAGATCGGCAGGACGTATGCTCGTGATCGATATGCCTGGAGGGACCTGAAGATTCTTGGTCGATATGCGAAAGAAGTTCAGGCCAGGCAGGACACGGCTTAGGTCTATGACTGTCCGCACGGATCCCGGCTTTAGGTTTGCTACGTTGGTTTCCGATCCGCGCACTCTCACGTCAATGCGGTCCATCCATTTTCCCGTGATCTCCATGCCCGCAGGTAGGTTGGTGTACTGAATAGGCACGGAAATCCCCACCTCGGATGTCTGGGGCCCCACGATGAGGACCCACATGAGGATCGCGGTTGCCAGCGCGAGGCACTTGATTCCCCAATTGGAGGTGAGCAGAGGCATGAACCGCGAACGCGCGGAGTTGTTCTCTTGCTTGAGAAACGTGAGCTTTTGTTGGAGCGCTTGGTGAAAGTCGATTCGGCGTTTGAACGTGGAGATCTGCTTCTCCTCGACCAGCGAGACCTCCCCCCGTTCCTCAGAGACCACCACGCAAACTGCGTCCGATCGCTCGGACAGTCCGATTGCCGCGCGATGACGCGTTCCGTATCTGGAGCTCAACGATTCATCGGTAGAGAGAGGAAGGATGCAACTCGCTTCCTTGATTCTGTCCTCGAATATGACCACTGCGCCGTCATGCAGTGGGGAATTCTTGTGAAATATGGCAAGGAGTTCCTCCGCAGAAACAAGGCTGTCCAGAGCTTTGCCGTGGAGGATAAGGCTCCCCAACCTCTGGGTCCTCTGAAATACAATGAGTGCTCCCAGTCGGTGTCGGGCAAGTTCCGCGACGGCTTTCACCGTCTCCGCGATCACGTCATGGCCGACTACTTGCGGATGCCGTCCGCTGAGATACCTCATAGGAGACGCCCGCTCCAGCATTTCCCTGATTTCCGGCTGAAAAACGATGACGAGCACGAGGATGATGGCGGCCCAGAGATACTGAAAGATCACCGAAGTCATCACCAATCCCATGCTTGAAGCGAAATAGTAAAAGATCCCCATACCAAGCAATGTGGCGAGAATTTGGAGCGCGCGCCTGCCCCAGAGCCATGCAAGAACGAAGTAGGTCAGGGTGGCCATGATCAGTATGTCCACCGCGTTGGCTACGCTGATTGAATCGAGGATGTCCTGCAAAATCTGCATGAGGGGCTCTGTCGCTCGATGAGGTATGGAAGCGCTGCTCAGTTCAAGTCAACGCCGGAGCAGAGCTTTTTCAAGAGAGGTGTGGTCCTCCGCTCTCCCGGCCCGATGGCGCCCAAGGCGAGTCCGCGGAACCGATGATATCCAAACCACATTTTGAGGGCTTTTGCAAGATCCACTCATGATGGTCAATGATATGGCGACTCCGTCCCGTCGGGTGTATGTAACAATTCCACTTCAATCGAAGGCGATGGCGGAACGAACCATGAAGGCTTGCACGGACGTCCACTATGAAAGGAATATCGGGGCCGCTGCGTGTGTGCTCTTTCGGGAATGGACGGACAGCGAAGCAGTCGAGGAAATCGTGAAGGTCGTTCGAGGGGTGGCGCCATACGAGTCCGGGCGGTTCTATCGGAGAGAACTGCCCTGTCTGCTGGAAGTGCTCCATGATGTGGTTGGAGAGCTGGAAGTGGTGATCGTAGACGGACACGTATGGCTCGGGAAAGACGAGTCACCAGGGCTGGGCGCGTACCTCTATCAGGCTCTCGACGAGCGCGTTCCGGTGATCGGCGTGGCAAAACGGGTGTTTCGGCAGGATGCTCCCGCAGTGCAGGTGTGGCGTGGAAGCAGCAAGCAGGCGCTCTATGTGTCGTCCGCGGGCATGGAGACTTCGGTTGCAGCAGAGTGCGTGAGGAGCATGCACGGTCCGTTCAGAATTCCAACGCTCCTCAAGCGTGTAGATACCCTATGTCGGCAGGCCTGGCGCGACGAACTATAGCGACTCTCGAATACGTTGCCGAATTGCTCTTCTCCTGAAGAAGACTGTCGCTTCCTGGACGAAGACCCAAGGCAAGGGCAACGTTTGTTGTGGGGTGCCACTGCTGGCTTGCCCAGCAGTGTTTCTTTTGCATGCACTGCTGGGCAAGCCAGCAGTGGCACCCAAACAGTTACCGTCAGCTCCTGAATATGGAACGCAACACAACAGAACCACTGGGAAGGCCGACGGATCACAGCGCGTCTGATTCTCTTATCTGACGAGGCGCATGAAAAGCCCGTACATGTGAAGCCCTGTCGTAATACCTTAAGCCTACAATGCCCTTTGAATTCAGCATTGCTTCTACGTCGAGCCCCAGCAGGTCATGCCTAAAATCGGAAGCAAGGGTAATCGTCCAGATCTGGTCAAAGGAATGGATATAGGCATAGGCGGTTGCTACCCATTGGAAGCTCTGGCGAACACCATCTATGATCTCCAGATGGTGCCGATCTGTCCCACGGATGTACGTGATTCCTCCGGTCTGTACGACAAGGATTCCACTTTGATTCAGCTGAGTTTTCATCATATGGTAGAATTCAGGTGAATATATGCGCCGGGAGAGTTCCGTTGATTCGCCTGTGGTGGTGTACGGCTCGGTCAAATCCGCGACGATCAGATCGTAACGGCTTCCCGCGCGATTGAGCAGGAACGTCTCGCCCTCGCCGATTTTGAGCTTCACCCGAGGATCGTCCAGCGCACCCCGATTCAACTCCTTGAAGTGGACACGGGAGAGATCCACAACAGCCTGGTCGATCTCAACCAGCTCCAAGGTGTTCAATTCTCGATATTTCAGGAGTTCACGGGCCGCACATCCGTCGCCTCCTCCGAGAACGATCGCTGAATCGAGACGTGGCAGCAATAGAGCAGCCGGGTGTATGAGGAGTTCGTGATAGATGTATTCGTCCGACTGGGCTGCTTGGATGATTCCGTCGAGCGCGAGGACCAGGCCGAAATGGGGTGTTCGAAAGACGTCGATCTGCTGATAAGGGCTGCGCATCGAGGCTACAATGGCATCCACTCGATGAACTACGATCCGGTCGCTTGATTCGATGTCGAGGAATACCTGCTCGCCGAACAGGTCCTTGAGCGAGGCCGCGAACTCATTAGTTGCGATGATTCGTCGCGGGACCCGCTTCGGGTTCATGAGATGCTCCTCGTCGCGATCGTAGCTAGGACGGAAGGCGCTCTCCCCTGAAAAAGATCAACGGCACCTACGGGGGGTTGGGAATCTTTTGTGTGTAACACAATCTCTCATTGACTGTAAACGCCGGTCCGTGCATAGGTCTCCCCATGGCGCACGTCATTCTCTTTCCGGATGAGCTTGCCCAACAGCAGGCATGGGGAGTGTTCCTTGCATGTGGTTGCGTGGGGGAGCTCGTAGACGCGCCCGGATTCTGCCGCGAATTCCTGCCGCGTTTCATCTTACTTACCGCGGGCTTCGACCGCTTTATCGCGGCAGTGAAAGACCAGCAGATCCCGGTCGCCGGGATCTTGAGGTATCG
>JBMOME010000272.1:0-5664 GCA_049323095.1 Thermodesulfobacteriota bacterium | reverse complement strand
ACCATCCGGACGCCCGTGCCATTTCGGCCGTGGAAGTAGTCCATGTCAACGATTTGCTCCTTCAGAACGAGATCCTGGACATTATCGGTCAGCGTGTCAAAGCTCCTCTAGCCGGTTTGAAGGCGGTTCCGTACTACGGATGTCTCACGGTGCGTCCCCCACGAGCGATGAAGCATGCTCGCCCTGAAGATCCAATGGAAATGGATCGGCTGCTTTCTCTCTTGGGCGCGGAAGTGGTCAACTGGAGCTACAAGACCGACTGCTGCGGTGGAAGTTTAGCCATGACGCGGCCGGATGTGGTCCGGAAGCTCTCAGGTAAGCTCTTTGAAGCCGCGCAGGAAGCCGGCGGCGAAGTTCTGGTGACCTGTTGCCCCATGTGCCAGGCCAATCTGGACTTGCGCGAGCGAGAGATCGAGCATGAAATGAAGACGTCGTTTGAAATGCCGGTCATGTATATATCGGAGCTTGTGGCTATCGCCATGCAGCTCCCGGAGACACGAACCTGGTGGCGAAAACATCTTGTGGACCCTTTGCCCATGCTAAAGAGCAAGGGACTGGCCGCCTAGAAGCGGGCGCGAAAGATAGGAGGTCTTGAAGAAGTGCCCGGGGATTTCCTCAGACTCCCCCTTTTCTAAAGGGGATACAGGAGGATTTGAGGTCACCGAGAACTCCCTCGTGCATGGGAGCGCTGATACCGCTCACTTGATTTCAGGATTATCGTTTCATGCCAGAAAAGGTTGAGCACAAACAAAACGTAGGCGCGGTTCTCGTGGTAGGCGCTGGAATCGGCGGAATGCAGGCCGCGATCGATCTGGGCAACGCGGGGTACAAAGTATACCTGGTCGAAGAACAGAGCGCTATTGGCGGCCGTATGGCTCAGCTCGACAAGACTTTCCCTACAAACGATTGTTCCATGTGCACCATCTCTCCTCGACTGGTGGACGTGGACAAGCATCCTAACATCGAGATCCTCACCAATTCGGAAGTTCTCGCAGTCGACGGAGAAGCAGGCCGCTTCCAGGCACGCATCCTGAAACACCCCCGTTACGTGGATATGGACAAATGTAATGCGTGCGGAGATTGTTTCGAGGTCTGTCCGGTAGAAGTGCCCAATGAGTTTGACGAGAAGCTCAGGCCCCGAAGAGCAATCTACAAGCTCTATCCCCAGGCCATTCCGAACAAAGCGGCAATACAAAAGGCTGGTGTGAGCCCATGCAAAGCTGCATGTCCTAGCCATATACACGTGCAAGGCTACCTCGCGCTGGCTCGCCAAGGCAAATATAAGGAAGCGCTCAGCCTCATACGCAAAGACTGTGCGCTCCCGTCCGTGTGCGGGCGAGTTTGCGTGCGCTTCTGCGAAGAAAGGTGCCTGCGGGGGCAGGTGGACGAGCCTGTAGCGATCAACGACGTGAAATGGTTCCTCTCCGAGCAGCACATCGAAGAGGAAGTGCCCGAAAAACCCGAGCCGAAAAATCGCAAGGTGGCAGTGGTAGGCGGCGGCCCTGGAGGCCTAAGCTGCGCTTATTACATCGCTCTGCAAGGCTACTCCGTAACGATTTTTGAGAAAGAAGCCGAGCTTGGCGGAGTGCTCCGATACGGCATTCCCGAGTATCGCTTGCCCCGAGCGGTGCTAAAGCGTGACATCGATTACATCCTGCGATGCGGCGTGGATGCTCGATGCTCGTCTACGCTGGGCAAGGACTTTTCCCTGAAGGACCTTCGAGATCAAGGCTATGAGGCCTTCTTCTTGGCCGTAGGTTGCGCAGTCGGGGCACGATTGGGCATTCGGGGCGAGGATGTTCAGGGAGTGTTGCAGGGAATCGAATTCCTGAAAGCGGTGGCTCAGGATGGGAAGACTCATCCAAGTAACAAGGCACTAGTCATCGGTGGCGGCAATGTGGCGGTGGATGCGGCCCGCAGCCTCGTAAGGTTAGGCACGGAGAGCGTGACCATACTGTATAGGCGCTCCCGTCAGGAAATGCCCGCGTACGATGAAGAAGTGGCGGCCGCGCTGGAAGAAGGCGTCAAGATCGAATTCCTGACTGCTCCCATAGAAGTCGTGACTGACGAGACCAACGGGGTCAAGGGCCTGAAGTGCATCAGGATGGAACTGGGTTCGCCCGATCGCACGGGCAGGCGCCGGCCTGTTCCGGTAGAGGGTTCCGAGTTCTTCGTGGAAGGCGACCTGGTAATTGCCGCGGTCGGCCAAATGATCGACCCGAACGTATTGGACAGACTTCCCGGGCTGGAGACGACCTCTCACAACACCATAAAGGTTGACCCGGTCACGTTTGCCACTTCGTTCGAAGGCGTGTTCGCGGGCGGCGACGCAGGCACAGGTCCCCGCACTGTAATTGAAGCTCTGGCTGCCGGCAAAGAAGCCGCGGAATCCATTCGGCGCTTCCTTGAAGGTGAAGATCTCCAAGCCGGACGGGAGATTTCCCGACCGGTTGCGGAACGCGACCTTGCCCGAGTAGCGGCCGCGGCGAGACGGCGTAAAGTTGAAGTTTCAGCCGAACTGCGAAAGAAAGATTTTGCGGAAACCCACATCGGCTTTGATGAAGCCGCGGTCAAAGCTGAGACCGAACGCTGCCTGAGCTGCGGGATTTGCTCGGAATGCCTGGAATGCGTGCGAGTTTGCCCGCCAAAAGCGGTTTGCCACGACGAACTGCCTAAAGAAATCGCCATCGATGTAGGCTCGGTAATTCTGGTGCCCGGGTATGACACGTTCGATGCCCGTTTGAAGGACGAATACGGTTACGGTCGAATGGCCAATGTGGTCACGTCCATGGAGTTCGAGCGGCTCCTCTCCGCTTCCGGGCCCACAGAAGGCGCAGTGCTGAGGCCCTCGGACAACAAGCACCCTCAGAAGATTGCGTGGATACAATGTGTGGGCTCTCGTGACGTCACGTGCGATCGCGACTACTGTTCAAGCGTATGTTGCATGTACGCCACGAAAGAAGCTGTCATAGCCCGTGAGCACGATTCAAATATTCAGCCCACCATTTTCTATAACGATATCCGTGCGTTCGGGAAAGGATTCGAAGCGTACTACGAGAACGCGGCAACGGCGGTTGGCGTTCGATACATCAAGAGCATCGTTTCCACGGTGAAGGAACAGCAGCAAACTAAGAATCTTCTTATCACCTATCGTGACGAGCAAGGGGCCATCAGCACAGAAACATTTGACATGGTGGTCCTTTCGGTAGGGTTGGGGCCGTCTGCGTCCACTCGCAAGCTTGGAGAACGCCTGAGCATCGACCTGAACCGCTTCGGTTTTGCTCAAACAGCGGAATTCGCCCCTAATCAGACGAATCGGCCGGGGATTTTCGTTGCGGGCGCATTTGAAGCACCAATGGACATACCCGAGTCGGTGATGGGAGCAGCTTCGGCAGCGTCGCTTTCCGCAGAATTGCTCGGAGAGGTCCGCAAAACCCTGATCAAGGAGAAAATCCATCCGCCGGAACGCGACATAAGCCAAGAGCCGCCCAGGATCGGGATTTTCGTGTGCCACTGCGGCACAAACATCGCCCGCATCGTGAATGTTCCCGAAGTCACGGCATACGCCGGAACTTTGCCGGATGTAGTCCATGTGGAACACAACCTGTTCACCTGTTCGTCTGATTCCACATCTGCTATCGCAAAAACGATCCGGGAAAAGGGTATCAATAGGCTGGTGGTCGCTTCATGCAGCCCACGCACGCATGAGCCTCTCTTTCGGGAGGTCTGTCGTGAGGCCGGTATCAATCAGTATCTTTTTGAAATGGCCAACATCCGTGACCAGTGCTCATGGGTGCATCAGGCAGAACCCGAAGCTGCAACGATCAAGGCAAGAGACCTGGTGCGGATGGCTGCTGCCCGTGCCGCTCGTTTGGAACCGATCCGAGAGCACGCATTCCCAGTGGTAGCGAGGGGGCTCGTTATCGGAGGAGGGATCGCGGGCATGACCGCGGCGCTTTCCCTGGCTGAACAAGGGTTCGAAACCGTGCTCGTGGAACGAGAGACTCAACTTGGAGGAGTGGCTCTGAAACACCGGCGGAGCCTTTCCGGCGCGGATGTGCGGGCGTTTGTGAACGATCTGGTGCAGCAGGTCGAGTCACATCCCGGGGTCAAAGTGCTCCCGGATTCGGAACTCGTGGGCTTTTCCGGTCACGTGGGCCGTTTTTCGTCAAAGGTCCGAAATCGCTCAAACGCGCAAGAATCGGAGATCGAGACCGGCGCGGTTATCGTCGCGTCTGGTGGGCAGGAATACGAACCGCAGGAATATATGCGTGGGCAATCGGACAAAGTTTGGACGCAGACCGAATTGGACCGCAGCCTCCAAGACGAGCCCTCCAAACTGGACGGCGTGCAAAATGTAGTGATGATCCAGTGCGTAGGCTCCCGGGAACCCGACAATCTCTATTGTAGTCGTGTCTGTTGCTCTTCGGCCATCAGGAATGCGCTTGCGCTCAAAGAAAAGTATCCCTCTATCAACGTTTATATTTTGTATCGAGACATCAGAACATACGGATTCAAGGAGCTCTATTACCGACAAGCAAGAGAAAAGGGTGTGATCTTCCTGCGATACTCCAGGGAGAACAAGCCTGTGGTCGAGGCGGATGGCACTCGACTGAAAGTGACGGTTTTCGATCAAATCCTTGGAGGCGAAGTTGAGCTTCCTGCGGACCGGGTCGTGCTCAGCGCGGCAGTGCGGCCTCATGAACAAACCGAGGCTTTGGGAGCACTATTGAAGGTCCCTCGGAACGATATGGGCTTTTTCATGGAAGCTCACCTGAAGCTGCGGCCACTGGATTTCGCGAGTGAAGGAATCTATCTGTGCGGCCTTGCTCACGGCCCGAAAGACATATCCGAGAGCGTTGCCCAGGCGAGGGGTGCAGCAGCTCGCGCCGCTACAGTCCTGAGCAAAGAGTTCCTCCAGGTGTCGGGTGAAGTCTCTGTGGTGGACCCGGAACTGTGCGCGTCGTGCCTCACGTGCATGAGAGTGTGCCCGTACAATGTTCCGGCGATCGATCCGGCAACGAACCGAGTTCGTATCGAAGCCGCGTCGTGCCAAGGGTGTGGCATTTGCGCCAGCATCTGCCCTCGCAAAGCGATACGACTTCAGCATCATACAGATGAACAGCTCCTTGCCAAAGTAGGGGCACTGTAATTGGGAAACGTTTCCATGGGTCCTAACGATACAAAAATTGTGGCTTTTGCTTGCACATATTGTGCGTACAACGCGGCTGATCTGGCCGGTTCCACAAGGATGCAATACCCTCCCAATGTGCGAATCGTGAAATTGTTATGCACCGGAAAGATCGAACCGATTCTGCTGTTGGAAGCATTCCGTCATGGCGCTGATGCGGTTTTTGTCGCGGGATGCATGGAAGGTGAATGTCATTTCCTGGAAGGAAACCTGCGTGCGCGGCAGGTTGTGGAATATACAAAAAAGTTACTGGAAGAAGCTAGTATTGATCCCAGCCGCTTGGAAATGTTCAACATGAGCGCATCCATGGCTCAGAAATTCGTCAAAGCAGTCCGCACTATGACCGAAAGAGTGCGAGAACAAGGCCCCTCACCACTCCGCACAGCAACCAGCGCTTGAGCGACTTCGCTTTTTGGAAAAGGATTCCGGGGGGGGGCGGGGGGTGTGGCGGTAAGCGGCGTTGGCGGGGTTGG
>JBMOME010000271.1:0-5692 GCA_049323095.1 Thermodesulfobacteriota bacterium | reverse complement strand
AGAATTTTCGATCGCTTATAACAAGGAGGTATGTATGGCAGCCAAGATCATTAGCGGCAACGAAGTATCCCAGCAACTCAAAGACGAGATGAAAGAAGAAGTGGCCCAGATGAAGGCCAAGGGCATGGAGCCCTGCCTGGCGGTCATCCTGGTGGGCGGCGATCCGGCTTCCAAGGTCTATGTGGCCAATAAGAAGAAGGCATGTGAATACATCGGGATCAGGTCCCTTGAAACCATGCTTCCCGAGGACGCTACCACTGAACAACTTCTCGGTGTGATTGACGGGTATAACAAGGACAAGTCGGTCCACGGCATACTCTGTCAGCTTCCGCTTCCAAAACACATCCCTGAAACCAAGATCCTCCGGTCCATACTTCCTGAAAAGGACGTGGACTGTTTCCATCCATTCAATGTTGGTTTGATCAGCATCGGCGAGGTCCGCTTCCTCCCGTGCACTCCCGCGGGCGTAATCGAGCTCATCAAGCGAGGCGGGTTCGAGACCGCGGGCAAGGACGTGGTAATTCTTGGTCGGAGTAATATCGTGGGCCGGCCTTTGTCAAACATGCTCGATCAGAGAAACATGAATGCAACCGTAATCATGTGCCACACCAAGACCAAGAACCTCAAAGAGAAATGCCTCGCCGCGGACATCATCATCGCGGCCATCGGCGTGCCTGAATTTCTCAAGGGTGACATGGTGAAAGAAGGCGTGGTGGTGATCGATGTGGGCATCAACCGTGTGGATGCACCCGGCACGGAAAGAGGCTGGAAACTGGTCGGCGACGTGGAATACGACGCGGTCAAGGAAAAGGCCGCGGCCATAACACCGGTTCCGGGCGGCGTGGGCCCCATGACCATCGCGATGCTCATGAAGAACACCCTTACCGCAGCATACGAGCAGTACGGCAAGTAAGGGAATTTCGCTTGCGGATACCGTGCTCACGGGGAATGCCTCGAAAGCGGGGTATTTCCCGGGAGCCTCTCCGAAAGTAGCCCGACCTTGGTGCCGGCCTCCGTTCATGCAGGCGGGACGCCATACGAGAATCCGACAATCGACAGGGTATTACGGAAATTGTGGGAGCACGCTGAGGATGCCGCGGGCGCGCTGGACGTCTTTTCCGATCTGCGCGACCAGTTGGTCAGGTCCGGTGAATGCCATTTCAGGTCTGAGCCTGTCCACCACGTAGACCTTCACGATTTCGCCGTACAGGTCTTCGTCGAAATCCAGGATGTGCACTTCATAGGAGACCCGCCGGTCCTTGAAGGTGGGATTGCGGCCGATGTTCATAACCGCGGTGTAGGTTTTCCCGCGAATCTTGCAGTAAGTCGCGTACACTCCATGAGGAGGCACGAGCTTCTCTTCAGGCCGGATATTCGCCGTGGGAAATCCGAGAGCTTTGCCTCGATGGTGCCCGTGGATCACTTTTCCTTCGATGGTGAACTCCCGACCCAGGAGTTCATTCGCTTCGCGGATTTCGCCTCGCAACAGATGCTCTCTGATCCTGCTTGACGAGACTCTCTTGTCGCCGATCACCGTGCACGGCACCACATGAACCTTGAAGTCCATTTCCGGTGCAAGCGCCTTCAAAGTTTCGGGAGTGCCTGCCCTGCCCTTTCCGAATCGATAGTTTTCGCCGATAAAGAGTTCCCGTACGCCCAATTCCTCCACCAGCACGTTGCGAACGAACTCCTCGGCCGTTTGCGCTGCGAATTCGAGAGTGAATTCCGCGGTGACCAGGACGTCTACGCCGAGGTGCTCCAGGATTTCGGCTCGTTCATTGAAAGTGGTGATACGCGGTATGGCCGGAGCCTTATTGAGCACTACGCGAGGGTGAGGATCGAAGGTGTAGACCACAGAGTCACGCTTCCGCGCTCGCGCGGCTGCTACGGTCCGCTTCAGGATCTCCTGGTGCCCCAAGTGCACGCCATCGAAGTTGCCCAAAGCCACGGATGGAGCATTGAACTTGTGATAGATCTTTTCTCGTACCCGAATGATTTCCATGTTGAAGGTGGTCAAGAAACCTGCCAATCCTATTTGTCTATCTTGCCGGTGGTTTCGCCGCTCAAGCCGGTGAGGTCCGCAGCCTCTGCAAGAACCGGCTTTTCAGTTCCGGGAACCGGTTGCTCTTCCGCGGCTTTCAGAGAATCGATCTCAGCGGACTTCTCTTCGAGGTCCTGCCTGAGCTTCGCGTTCTCTGCATGAAGCTGCCGTATGTCCTTATTCAGATTCTCCACCACCTGTTGATGTTCCTGGTCGGTTTTGAGCAGCTTCTTCCGCTCTGACAACCACTTGTAATGGGTGATGAAATCCCCGATTGCCGCGATGATGATCCCCAGCGACACGCAGATGGTTACCAGCTCCCAAAAAGCCAGCGTCACCGGCTCGGCCAAACCGAAATAGGTGATCCGGACGGACACATCTTTGTTCATCATGAACAGGGATATGATCAGCACCACCACAGCCAGTTCGATTAGTCTCTTGATGAGTCTCATGTTCGTGCCTCGCGCTCGCTCGGTGGAAATAAACGTTGGAATCCCTCTCTCAGCTTTCGGCTCGTTTCCAGAAAGTGTTCAGGAATAACCCTTACGTCCGCCAGTACGGGCATCACGTTGGTGTCTCCCCTCCAGCGAGGCACCACGTGGTAGTGGAGGTGTTCCTCTATGCCCGCACCGGCCTCCACGCCAAGGTTCAATCCCACGTTAAAGCCTGCTGCTTTCATGACATCCTTGATCACCGTGATGGCTCGGCACACTTCCTGGATGAGTAGCGCGTTCTCTTCCGGGCCCAGGTCGCATAGATCGGACACGTGACGGTAAGGGCTTACGAGGAGATGGCCGTTGTTGTAGGGATATTTGTTCATCATGCTAAAAGCGCCTTGGGCTCGATGCACAATCAGGTTTTTGTCGTCTTCGTCAGCAGAAGGTTTGGTGCAGAAGATGCACCCAGGCTCCTTCTTCTTCCCAACAACGTACTCGATGCGCCAAGGCGCGTATAATCGTTTCATTCAGCTTACACCAATTGCCATAGCTCGAAGCTACAACGAATTATAAGATTTCTCAGCATTGGCGAGCACGCGTAAGACGTGGCGACCCCGGATCTGACCCGAGGGGATCGCATCAATCGACCCAAGACCGCGACCGATGCGGTTCTCCCGCGGGACGCAGGATCACCGCATCCTACATACTTGATATGCCGGCATCCTGTGCAGCTCACTGCCGCTCAACGGGAACAATGAGTGGCTCGATGCGGTCGTCGTCGATTTCCAGCACCCCCACGGTGCCGGCTGCGCCGAACCCTCGACTAGCTGCAGTCCCGGGATTGAACATCTGGGTACCGTTCACCTTTCCCCAGAAGGGGACATGGGTATGCCCGTAAACGATGAGGTCGGGCTTCGGGTTATCAAATCGCGCGACGATCCGCTCTTCCAGCCCCTGTCGTGCTCCCCAACCGTGTATCAGTCCTATGCGCAATCCCGCGAAGTCGATGATTCTGGTCTGAGGGATCGCCCCGGCGACTTCGTAATCGTCCATGTTCCCGCAGACGGCAAGGACTCCCCGCTCCTCAAGCCTCTCCAAGACACGCGCGGTCACGATGTCGCCGGCATGTAAGATCATGTCGGCGTCAGCAAAGAGCTTGTCGAGTATGTGGTCCAGAGTCTTGTCCGGGGATCGCAAATGGGTGTCGGAAAGTACCCCGATTTTCATTTCACCTTCTTGTCATGCCTCTACCCTGCGGATGCACCATTTGCCGAACGAAGATGCAGGTCGCCCCCCACGAGCAACTTTTTCCCGGCAATAACCACTATGCCTCCCACGGATTGATAATTCGCAGCTCGGTCGAGCACAAGTGAGGGGGATTGTCCCTTGCTCAGACGCATGCCGATGTCCCTGGCGAAGGCCGACGCCCAACACGCAGACCTCGATAGGACCGTCACCGAATGCGGGCCTCTTTCAGGCACAAAGGTCGCGATGCCGTACGGGTTCCTTAACGCGGGGAGCGCTAGAACGATCTTCTCGTGGAGGGGTGAGCCTTGTGCGTACAGGCAAACGTCGAGAGGAGCTGAACACCGAATGAAGGTGTCCCCTCCGCTGGACACCACCACGTCTTCCGATTCAAGCGCCAGATCCCGGCCCACCAGATCAGCCATTGCCCCGCTCACGCACGACATGGGGGCCACCCCGGTCGACTGGCTGGAAAGGTCGCTGTACCGGACGATTTCGGGCGCAGAACCGTATATCTGGATAGGCGCGGGCGCTTCCCTGAACGCGGGGTGCTGGCGCAGGTACTCCTCCAGCTGGTAGCGGTACCGAAAAACCGAATCCTTGGCTTTGGCGCTGAGGTCAGTAAGTGCCTGCACGTGGAGGTTGGTCTCTCGAACCTCGACCGTGAAACTCACGGCCTGGTCGATCCGCAGGTTGTTGCGGTAGTTCTTTCTCTCGTAGATGTCATAAATGGACGGCATGGATTCTATCCGCGCATAGGGTGAGAGAAGTTTGTTGAATCCTATGGCTCACTTATCGGTGATTATTCATCGCAGCCCGCGACGGTGTCAAGGACATTTTCTTCACCGATACCGTGCCTTTCAGCGCCCCGGATTCAGCGAGCGAATCGCAGAACGCATTCCCAACGATGTTCCACCTGCGGCCTTTTCATTCCCCCCGTTCCGATACTCGCCCTTGCATGATCTGATCCAGGTTGTACGCCCGGACTTGGCTGCGTGAACTGAGAAATGAGAGCCAGTCCGTCTTCTGTCGCTCCAGGGTGATCAGCCATCGGCCGTTTAGACCTGGGAGCTCGTCCACTGCAAAATCAGTGATCATTCCCTGGATTTTTGGGGTCTTCCACTTCTGCTCCAGGGCATCGCCGTTCCACGCCAGCCCGACGACCACTCCGTCTTCCAACATCTTGGTACGACTCAGAAAACGGCCTGTCTTAGAGCTATGGCTGATCGCGAGGATCTGATACACTCCGTTGCGCTGCAAGTCCAGCGCCATGATCCGAGGCCGCATAAATTCTCGCTCCTGAGTCTCGTCCGCTACAGGGTTCATACGAGAATCGACTTTGTCCTCCATGCCGGTCAATCTGAGCACAATATCGGACCCACCATAGTAGTCGGTCGATCGGTAGAGTCTCTTGCCGTCGGGAGAATAAATGCGCAGCTTGTCCTCTCGATCGTACACGGCTATGAGGGGTTTCCGGTCGCCGCGCAAGTCGCCGATTGCAAAGCCGAATATCGGTATCTTGAGGGGCACGCCGAATCGGTCTCGCACAGAAATTTCGTTCCCCTTATCTTCGAGACGAAAGACGGGGCCGTGGTAAATTGCGTTCAATGACCTTTGCTGACCAAGAAGTATTGGGCCTTGGGTTGGATAGAGGATGCTTCTGAGATAGTAGGGGAAGCCTTCAACAACCGGGACAAGCTTGTCCTTTCGGTACTCCAAAACAAATGAAGTGACAGCCGCCCGGTTCTGGGCGGTCACATAGATGCGACACGGCCCCTTTTTGCCTGTCGGGACCACGTCTACGCTCTTCAATTCCAGCGCAGCGGGCGCGTATTGGGCGAGCAGCTTCAGTTGTTTATCAGCGAAAGCATAGAGATAGACTGTGGTCGGGTCTATGATCACCACATTCTTGCCGCCGCTTCCGGTAACGTCCCCAATGGCCATGCCTATGCCCAGAACATTGAGAACT
>JBMOME010000270.1:0-5726 GCA_049323095.1 Thermodesulfobacteriota bacterium | reverse complement strand
ACATTTCAAAACATCGCTAAAACCCACACCTCGTAATTACGACATGTTATGAAAATACAGAAACATCGCACCTAATAATTACAGGCAATTACCCGCTGCCCCAAAATGGGGCACTGTCGAAGATGAGGCTCAGGCAGTCCCCCGAAGCGAAGTCAGGTCTTGGCGACCGAAGCGGAGGAGGACTGCCTGACCTGCGGGTACCCCTCTTTGCTTCGAGAAGCCGATATAGTCGAAATCATGCCAATGAGCATTCAAATGAGTGAAAAGGTCACCGAGGCGGGCTGGGGATCCCCTGAACGAAGGTCCGACGGCCTTGCGTCGTCCGAAGAGAAGGAGATCCTCGGCTCGCCTCCCACGTGCAACTTGTTTGAGCAGGCAATGGTACCAGGCGGGCCGTGGCGGAGGGAGAGGGATTCGAACCCCCGGACCTTTCGGTCAACGGTTTTCAAGACCGCCGCCTTAAACCGCTCGGCCATCCCTCCACCTGAGAATGCTATCCCAGTGCCCGCAAGAGTGTCAAGGATAGGCTGGGGATGTGTCCGTGAATTGATAGCCGCTATTCCTCGTTTCCGCTGATGGAAGTTATACCGGTTTCCCAAAATAAGTATGGTGTCCCCGGAATTCGAGACCTGCTGGATACCAAGAGTTGGCTACACAGTTCCTGCTTCATGCATCAGGCGAATCTCAACAAGGCCGCCCCTGCGAAGCATAGCCCCAATATTGTGTACGCGATGCCGTTGGTCAAATTCCCTTTGGAAACTGCTCCGGCTTCATAGTACCGGTTCATCCCTCTGGCAATGTCGCTCAACGTAGTGCCAAATCCCCATTGCTTGGTCTTGAGTCTACCGACATGCCAGGAGACCGATACTTGAAGATCAACACCGAGCGTCGTGATGCTCACAGCAGAAGGCGTCTCCTGATACGGGAGATTCATCTGTTTCAAGGAGTGGAGCATAGCCTCTCTGAAGGATTGGTCCGTGACCCCGAATGCGACATACCCCCGAAACAAGAGGCACCCGAAGGCCACGCCCGCTAGCAGAATCAGTGTTATACGCCAAAGATACGGGATAAATGCGTCGGCTAGCCCAGGGTCGGGCGGATCTTGGATAATCCGTAGGATCGCTACGGCTATCCAGTAGAACCATATCCCTTGCAGCCACCTTTCCGAGACAAGGAACGGCTTCCAGACAAGAATGCTCCGAAGCCCGATGACCAGAAAATACACGGCCGTTGCACCACAGGCGGCTGCCCACTCCAACTCTTCAAGTGAGGGTGCCTTCATTGTGATCACCTTTTCTGAAATCCCTGGGGCTTCGCTCCACGACCCATGTAGTTCAGGGCATTATGTACGCTACCCTGCGATTCTTGACCGGAATCATGCGGCGGTCTTATCAATTCCGGGGACACCATACTTATTTCGGTCGAGCGTTCGTCGAGCCTTTCGGGCCGCGTTTTCTGTCTGCCGTGCGCTCATGCCGTAAGAGAGTAGGAGGTTACCGCGGAGAACGCTGAGATCGCAGAGAGACTTGTTTCTCTGTTTTGTCTCCGCGTGCTCCGCGGTCTTTGCGGTGAGTCTACGCCCAAACGGCCACTCTCCAACGACGGCGCCACTCAGCCATCAGCTCGATGTATGGCTCGTAATCCTTATCACATAAGAACGTCTGCTGCCCACGATTTCCTCGTTGCGGAACATGCTGTGGTACTCTCGGAGCTATTACGCGTGGTAATCTGGCCATAGGCTAAGAATACTATTACTTCTCATGGGAATCACCAATTATGTATGGTGTCTCCGGAATTCGCCGACTGCGACCGGTAAAACACGCGGGCTCTAATATTGGTCGGCTATTGTAAGCCGGAGCGGGTCGGTCTCCATATGGACCGGCAATCCGTGAGGCATTGTGAGGTTGGGCAGCGCGTGTCCGTGAGGAAAGCCTGAAATTATGGGGATTCGGGCGTCTTCCGTGAGTTCCATTGCTCGCTTCTCGACTTCTTTTCGCAGGTCGGCCCGCCTGGGGCCGAGAAAATAGCCCAGAACAAGCCCGTTGATCCGGTCGAGTATCCCGGCCAGCTTCAATTGAGTAAGCATCCGGTCCACACGGTAAAGCGGCTCGTTCACGTCTTCCAGGAAGAGGATGCACTCGTGGATATCAGGGCAGTGAGGCGTTCCCAGAAGCGCGCAAATCATGGAAAGGCACCCACCGACCAGAGGGCCTGATCCCCGGCCGTGTTTCAGCACGGTCACCCTGACATGGACCTCGGAAAGCAAATCTCGGCCGGGTAGGGGACTCATTAGCGCATCCACAAAGGATTGCCGAGTTAGTTCATCCGGGCCGTTTCCGATTTGCCCGGCTATCATAGGGGCTGAGAGCGTGGCGAGTCGGCAGCGGGTGAAGAGACTCAGTTGTAGCGCGGTCAGATCGCTCATACCCGCTATAAGCTTCGGGTCCTTGTGAAGTGTTGCGCAATCAACCGCGTCCAGGAGGCGCATGGACCCGTATCCTCCCCGTGCGAAAAACACAGCCCGAATATCAGGATCTTGAATCATGCAGTTCAGGTCGGATGCTCTCTGCTCATCGCTCCCTGCGAGATAGCCTATGCGCTCATGAATGCAGGAGCCCGTTGACACCTTGAGTCCGAGGTTGGAAAGGAATTCTATTCCCTTGCCAAGCAGCCTAAGGTCAACAGGGCCGGACGCGGCCACAACGCCGACTTTCTGCCCCGGCTTAAGAGGAGGAGGCACGATTAACCTGAGTGTCTCCGGTGAAGATGCTGAGATCGTATGCATGGGGCTCGTTTCGTCGCGGTCTGATTTGGTGACGGCCTACACTCTTCGGGCCTTATGGAGCACGAGAAGCTGAGCAAAGCTAAACCGACATTCCGTGTGCTCGCTATATCAAGTCCTCCTGCGGAAATCAATTCCTGGACGCTGCTGGGCCTAAGTATTCAGTTACGTGCGGTGAGGAAAAGTATCTCACGCGTCATTGCGAGGACCTCGGACGTGATCCGGGGGAGGAAGCAATCTCGTCCCTGGTGGGACGGGCATCTTGCCCGTCATTCCAACAGACAGGCGAGGCGCCTATCCTACCAATGCAGATTGCTTCGTCCCGCATCCAGCGGGACTCGCAATGACAGTCTTGCCCGACGTGACAGCACTGTCAGATCCACTCCTCGCGTGGCTTGACAAACCAAGGTGTCTCGGGAATACCTAGGTCCAAGCCTCTCGGCTTCGGAAGGTAAAGGAAATGTTCGTGTTGCGGCGCTCAGCACTATCGATCGTGGCGATCTTCGGCGTTCTCGGCCTGTCAAGCGGAGCGTCGGCTCAGAAGCAGGTGGTCGGATGGATCGAAAAAGCTCTGGTGAGACCTGGAGATATCAGGCTGGATGCGAAGCTCGACACCGGCGCGGGCAACACTTCTGTTGATGCCCGAATCATCGGCGAGACCAACCGAAATGGAAGAAAGGTGCTTAAGTTTGTGGTGGAGGACGGTGCAGGCAAGAGTGTCACATTCGAGCGGGAACAGGTCGGCATAGAGGTGGTCACAAGCCATAGCAGCGGGGACGAAGAGCGCCCGCTGGTGCTCTTGGAGATCTGCCTGGGCAAGGATTGCAGAGAAACGCTCGTGAATCTTGCCAACCGTGCCGGTTTGAAATATCCACTTCTCATAGGTCGCAGCTACATGTTGGACTTTGTTGTCGTCGATCCGGACAACCAGTACAGGGTTCCGCCTGAACAGAAGGGCACCCGGAGCTTGAAGTGAGGATTCAAAGCGCATGAAGATCGCCGGGCGTTTAGTATCCACGTTGGTCCTTTTCACTATTGGAGCCACTTCAGCCGCAGCAGAGAGCCGTACCGTGGTCGGCCTGGTCGAGGAAGTCAAGATCACTCCGGGAGGCATCACGCTTGAAGCCAAGCTCGACACGGGCGCAGACCACTCCTCCTTGCACGCGGTCAATATATCTCGGTTCAGGCGCGGCAGTGAGCGCTGGGTGCGATTCGATGTGGTAAATGCCGAGGGAGACCGAGTGACCTTGGAACGGGAACTGGCCCGCGTGTCTAGAATCAAGAGCCCTGACGACCGGCCGCAGAAGAGGCCGGCGGTCATGCTGGGCGTATGCTTGGGAAACGTCTACAAAGAAATTGAGGTGAATCTGGTCGACCGTAGCCGCTTCCGAACCAAGATGCTGATCGGCCGCAGTTTTATGAAAGACAAACTGCTGGTGGACCCATCCAAGAAGAACACGGTCAAGCCCACATGTATCGAATCAGAGAAGCAGAAATGAGCGGCTTAATGTGCGCTATGAACTGACCCGCCAGCTTGAGCCGTAGGTCGGATTGAGTCCCGCGTTCTGCGCGGAACGAAATCCGACATCATGTCCAAAGCAACCTGTCGGGTTTCGCGGGACGCAACCCGAGCTACCTTGATTCACTGTTTGTTAGCGCAGTGGTATCCGACCCCTCTTCACCATGCACAACATACTTGTTGCGTCTCGTGGTTCCAAGATCTAAACTAGCTGTGGGAGGAGACTATGCCTCTGATCCTTCATGTGGAGGATGAGAATGTTGTCCGCATCCTGTACAAGGAAGTCTTCGAAGATTACGGATACGACATAGTCCAGGCTTCCAGCGGAGAAGAGGCTCTCAAAATGCTCCGGAACACGTCTCCCGATCTCATCATTCTTGACCTCAAGATGCCCGGGATGGGAGGCCGGGGCTTCCTCCAGGAATTCCGGTCGCTTAACCTGAAAATCCCTGTGGTTATCAGTTCTGCTTACCCCTATCCTGAGAACGCCTCGCAGAACAGCTCAATCGACGCCTATGTTGTGAAATCCGGAGATCTCAAAGAACTAGTGCGTACGGTGCGAGGAATTCTCAGCGGTGACCGCTGCGACCCAAAAGATGGGAAGCGCCGTCAGGATAAGAGCCGGTCGAAAACGTGAACAAGGGCCGGTTGAAGCAGTCCTACCCACAAATGAATCCATGTTCACTCTCGGGAACTACTAATGTCAGAGCATGAAGTCCGATCCTAGCGGGGGAATAGACGAGTCTGCCTCAGAGCTTCAAAGACAACAATTCCCGCGGACGTGGAAAGGTTGAGGCTGCGCACCTTGCTATGATCGATAGGGATTCGGGCCACTCGCTGTGGGAAGCGAGCAAAGAGTTCCGGCGCGAGCCCGGTTGTTTCAGGGCCGAAAAGCAAGTGATCGCCGTCGCGGTACCGCACGCGACAGTAGAGCTTGCCCTGCTTGCTGCTGGTAAGGACAAGCTTTTCCTCTTCTACTTGCCCCAGATACGTCTGAAGATCGGGCCATACCATTAGATCCAACTTATCCCAATAATCCAGGCCCGCCCTTTTCAAGGCTTTGTCGGATAAGCTGAAGCCCAGGGGCTTGATCAGGTGCAGAGTCGCGCCTACTGCGCAGCACAGCCTGCCGATATTGCCCGTATTGGGCGGAATTTCCGGGTTGACCAGTACAACGTGAAGCATAAGGAGATCTCAGACCAACTTCCATCGCTGAAGGGCTACAACGAATTATGAAAGCCCTCGGCCCCGCCGACCACTCCGTGGCTTCGCCTCGGAGATTAGTAGCAAGAGCGCATCGTTGCGCAATAATTTGGAGGGGAGACTCATCTCCCCTCCCATAGGCGTTAAAATAAGTTGAGGGTCACAGTTCAAACCGTTGTGTCATGGCTAGTTTTCGCTTTCTCGGCGAATGTGCCAGCCTTT
>JBMOME010000269.1:0-5734 GCA_049323095.1 Thermodesulfobacteriota bacterium | reverse complement strand
AGGACGCAGGAGAATTGCTAAGACTAGTTAGAGCTGTCTGAGCTGTCCTTGAGCGAAGCCCCAAGGTTTTCTTTGAGCAGATCGCCCAGGTTGGATGCCACCACTTCCTGGCTATTCATGTAGCCCTTGACCGTCTCATACTCGCCGGTCTTTTCCAGGCCTTTGATGGACAAGGCTATCTTCTTGTCTTTCTTGTTGACCTTGAGCACCACGGCCGTAAGCTCTTCGCCTTCTTTGGTAAAGTCGTGCGGTGAATTCACGCGCTCTTTGGAGAGCTCCGACACGTGGATCATGCCTTCAATACCTTCCTCTATCTCAAGGAACACACCGAAGTCAGTAACCGACGTGACCTTGCCGGTGACCTTTGTCCCAGGCGGGTACCGGTCAGGAATTGTCTCCCACGGGTCCTCGTACATCTGCTTGATGCCAAGTGAGAAGCGCTCGTTCTCTTTGTCGATGTTGAGGACCACGGCCTGAACGGTCTGGCCTTTCTTGAACATCTCGCTGGGATGCTTGATCCGTTGGGTCCAGGAAATGTCCGAGATGTGGACCAGGCCGTCAATCCCCTCGTCGATGCCGACAAAGATGCCGAAGTCCGTAACGTTTCTGATCTTGCCTTCGATCTTGGTCCCTTCCGGGTATTTCTCCGCGACCACGTCCCAGGGATTGGGCCGGAGCTGCTTCATTCCCAGTGAGACTCGCTTCTGCTGCTTGTCCACATTGAGAATGATCACCTCGACCTCTTCGCCCACCTGGACGATTCTGGAAGGGTGTCGCGGCTTCTTGGCCCAGGTCATTTCCGAGATGTGCACCAGGCCTTCCACGCCTGTTTCCAGTTCCACAAATGCGCCGTAATCGGTAATGCTCACCACTTTCCCGGCCCACTTGGAGCTGATGGGGTACCGATCTTCCACCTGCTCCCAGGGATCGGGCTGGATCTGTTTCATGCCAAGGGAAACTCGTTCCTTCTCCTGATCGAATTTCAGCACCTTGACCTGGATTTCGTCGCCAACTTTAAGCACGTCCGAAGGGTGGTTCACGCGACCCCAGGACATGTCCGTAATGTGCAGAAGGCCGTCAATCCCTCCCAAATCCACGAATGCGCCATAGTCGGTGATGTTCTTCACCCGGCCCATACAAAGGCCGTTCTCGTCGATTGCTTTAAGGATAGTCTCTTTCCGCTGTTGCTTGAGGCGTTCAAGCGCGGGACGTCTGGAGAGGACAATGTTGCCCCGCTTGCGATTATATTTAATGACGTTGAAATCGTATGTACGCCCTATGTACTTGTCGAAGTTGCGAACCGGCCTGAGTTCAACCTGCGAACCGGGCAAGAACGCGGCCACGCCGATGTCCACCTGCAAGCCGCCTTTTACGCGGGAAAGGACCTTTCCGCTTATTGTCTTTTCCGTTTCACAAACTTCCGCGATTTGTTCCCATATCTTGATCTTATCGGCCTTGGTCTTGGAAATGCGAACTCCGCCGAATGATCCTTCCGTATCTTCAAGGAAGACTTGGACCTCGTCTCCCACGTTTACCGTGAGTTTTCCGCCCTCGTCGAGGAACTCTTCAATCGGGATCTGTCCCTCGGACTTCGAGCCCACGTCTACCATCACGTGCTCGGTCGTAACTTGCACCACAGTGCCTGGGACTACTTCTCCCTCCTGGATACTGTGGAAGCTGCTTTCAACCAGCTCACCGAAGTCCTCGTCATAGGAGGCTTCGTGCTCTCGCTCTTCCTTCTCTGGTTTTTCGTTGTTTTGGGATTCCAAGTTGTCCATCCGCCGCACCCCCAGACTCTTTTGCCCGCGCAGGGCGCGCCCGTACGGGGGCAATCAAGATATAATAGCTTCTTCCCTGTCTCCTGACAAGGGAAAGTTAAAGTAAAGCCTCTTTTTTCGCCTTTTGCGGCCACACCGTCAATCGCATGTCCTGGAGCGCCCACCGGAGCCAGGGACTTTCATGGGTCGTCGTAGCTTCTTGGCTATGGTAGTTGGTATCCTATTCAGCGGGTTTTGTTGGGGCACGAAAAGGGGAGCGCTTTGCAAACATGGTCCCAAATAATTTGGATTACATCCTCGGGGGCAAGATAGGTTGTGTCGATGAAGATCGCGTCGGGCGCCTGTACGAGAGGAGACTCTTTCCGGGTGGAGTCACGCAGGTCCCTTGCGCGCATGTCTGCTTCAACCGCAACGAGCTCCGCGAGCTCACCTCGTTCCACGAGCTCTTGGAATCTGCGCCTTGCCCTCTCCTCGGTCTCTGCGCTTAGAAAGAACTTGAGCTGCGCGTGCGGAAACACCACAGATCCCATGTCGCGGCCTTCCGCAACAACGCCGCCCCTGGTCGCAATCTCACGCTGAATCTTCAGCAGCGTGGCTCGCACTTCAGGCTTTGTGGAAAAGCGAGACGCAATAGAGCCTAGTCGTTCGCCTCGGATGAGATCGGTAACCTCCTCTTCTCCGAGAAACAGTCTCACACTGGCCACTCCAGGCTCTGCACGAAGATCCACCGACTTCAGGGCACTTTCGGGAACCGTATCCGCATCAGGGTCGATGCTCAGGCGGTCCAAGTGAAGCGCCAGAGCTCGATATAGAGCGCCGCTGTCCAGAAGCAAGAACTCCAGCCGCTTTGCCAACATGCGGGCCACGGTTGATTTCCCGGAGCCTGCGGGTCCATCGATGGCAATAATAATTCCGGGAGGCGCGGATCGCGCTGACTCGCACATTGAACAACCTCAAAACTACCCTGAGCTTACATTTCAGGCCGATTACTTGTGATCGGTCATCACCTTACGTAGAGCTTCGATGAAACGAATATTATCTTCTCTCTTGCCTACGGTGACCCTGATACACTTCTCCATGCCAAATGAGGCCAGGTGACGAACAATAACGCCTTCCCGCAGGAGCCCTTCATAGATCGGTCTTGCGTCCTGGTTCAAGCAAAACGTGACGAAGTTGGCTTGTGATGGAATGGCCTGCACGCCCAGGCCGGCAAGCTCTTCCTGGAGAAAACTCCGGCCTGTCTCGCACAGCGCCCTCGATACCGCGAGATGTTCTGCGTCACTCAGTGCTGCGATCGCGGCACTCTGAGCCAATGAATTCACATTAAAGGGAGGTCTGACTCGGTTGAGTAACTCCACCAGCCAAGGCTCTGCCAGGCCGTACCCGACACGAAGGCCAGCCAAGCCGTAGATCTTCGAGAACGTTCGCAATACCAGCACAGGAGGCTTTGAACCGATATACTCGACCGCGTTTGGGCAATCATTGTCGGTGACGAATTCCCGGTAAGCCTCATCCAGCACAACCAGAATCTCCTCCGACGGAAGATCGCGAAGAAAAGAATCGAACTCTCCTCGCGACACGATCGTGCCGGTAGGGTTATTGGGAAAGGCCAAGAAGATCAACCTGGTGGAGTCGGTCACAGCTCGTGCTATTGCCGTCAGATCGAACCGATAATCCTTCATTGGAATGGCCTTGACCAGGCCCCCAAAGGCTTCAATGCATATGCGATACCAAGAAAACGTGTGAGACCCCACCAGTCCTTCGCATCCGGGACGAATAAAGAGGTGGGCTGCAAACTGCATGATCTCGTCGGAACCGTTCCCGAGGATCACCGAATCGGGAGATAGACCGAAACGAGATGCAATGGCTTGCCGTAGTTCCGGGGCCGAGCCCTCAGGATAGATATGTGCGTCCTTCGAGGCCGCTAGTATGGCTTCCCTGGCCTTGGGAGATGGCCCAAGAGGGTTCTCGTTCGAAGCCATCTTGACCGCGCCGGAAATCCCCAGCTCCCTCTTCAGCTCGGCCAAGGGCTTGCCCGGAACATAAGCGGGAATTGAAAAGATGTGCTCAGGGACTGCCCGGGTCACCCATTCGGGCATTGTGCTTTTCATTCGCGTTTTCCTTCGAAGCAGAAGACCGAAGTCGCCCGTGCAGCAGCACGGGGCAAGCCGATCAGGATTGTATACGCTCGGGCACCTCGATGAGTCAACGTAGACGGAGTGCCAGGCGGCGGGGGAGGGGAGAACCGTGACCGAACGAGCAGGCGGTAAGCCTTCAGCTACGTAAGGTGCTTTGACGCTATCTGTCATTGCGAGGAGTGAAACGACGAAGCAATCTCGTTCCTTTAGCAGTGAGATTGCTTCGCTGCGCCCGCAATGGCAGTACTTGGCCGCTGGTAACTGAATCATTACAGCAGGTGAGCGAATTGACTTGACAAGGAGCCCCAAAGATCATAACGTAAATTCACTTTTTATTTTCGGATAGTTATTATGATTTATTCAAGTAAAAGATTAATTAAATCCCGATATCTTTCGGTAATGACGTTCTTTTTGATAGTACTTGCAGCTTTTCCGGCCCACCCGGCCGATCCGCAGGCTTCCCCTCAGCTTGTCAACGTCCATTCGGTCAATTTGCCCGTCGATCCTCTAAGGCCGCCTCCGAATCCGCGGCGATCCCAAGAAATAGCGTGGCCGGAGCATTACATCACTCCGACGCTCGATTATAGCCTAAATCTCCTGCTGCCTTTGGAATTACGGAAGTCTGTGGGTTTAGAAGGGGGGTACGATCGGTTGCAGGGGCTGCCCACGGGCAAGGCCGACCTCTTTGTGCCAATAAAGACATGGAAGGACAGAAGCTTCTTCTTTACGCCTCGAGTCTCTCTGGAGGGCAAGCGAGAAGCGTTTTCAATGGGTACGGGGTTTCGGCGTAAGGCGGGCGACCGATCCGTAATAGGAATGCATGCGTTTCACGACTGGGTCAGACCCAGAGGTTCACAGAATACATTTCTGAGGCAGGCCGGATTCGGCGTGGAGTTGTCCTCTTTTCCCGGGACTGCTCAACTTACTTTGGGAGCCAACGTCTATGTTCCTGTGAATGAGCGGCATCAGTTCGCTAGCTTGGGAAAGGACACCACAATCGTGCGGGAAGCCCTCTCGCACGGCATAGACGGGCGCCTCAGCCTGACGCTGCCTGCGCTCACCGAGTATGTGGATACCCGGATTGACGCTCGTATTCACCGGTTTTGGGGTGAGGAATCCCGGAAGGCCGGGCACGAAGTGGGGATCTCACTGACTTCGCGCAACGGTATGTTTTCCGGATCCTTTCGACAGTTTAGACAGGGCTCAGACCAGGATCATTTCAAGGTGGAAGGGGCCGTCACCTTGGCATTTGATTGGATGAGCATCATGAACGGGGTTAATCCCTTTTCTGCGCCTTATCCTGCTCGGCCGCGTTTGGAACCGGACGTGAACTACCGTTTGTACCAACGGGTAGCCCGGACCTACGACGTGCCCGGGGATCGTCGTGAGCGGAAGATTGCGCTTACCGCCCGCGTCTCGGACGACGTAGTCTCGTTCTCCGGAGCCATGCCGGAATTAGCCAATGCACGGTTGGCGGTGCAGACTTCGCAGAGTCCGTGGGTGGGACGAAGTGAAGTGACGACGGATTCGCGTGGGTTTTACTCGGGGAGCCTGATACTTCCTCCCGGTCAATATAAATTGAGGCTCATCCATAAATCGAGCGGTAGGACCTCTGAAGTAACCAGCGTGCACGTGCTTCCATGAAACATGCTTCACGGAGTTCTTGATGGGATTGTTTCTTTTGCTCAGCGAGCCTCCAGAAGGTCACTTCCTCAGTCTAATGTGCGTGCGTCCAGGATGGACGCCCCGATAGTAGCCCGGCGATTCATCGCCGGGAATGAGTAGTCAGTAATCAAGAGAAGGTTTTGTTCCCCCCAG
>JBMOME010000268.1:0-5764 GCA_049323095.1 Thermodesulfobacteriota bacterium | reverse complement strand
GGTCCGGGGAGGCCCCTTTATGCAAAAAGGGGCCTCCCCGGAAACTCTTCCAAAAGCTCCGAAGTCCTGGAACCGCGTCTACATCGCATTGCGCTGGAAGCGCGCTGCGAAAAAACCATCCATGGGCCAGCGGTCGTCTGGGGGGAAGGTATTCAAGAAGCCGTTTTCGTTGATGAAACTGGGTCTTGCAGACTCAGAGGGATCGGGCCGCGTGACTGAGAACTGGGGATGATGTTGCAGAAATCTCGGGACAACGCCGGTGGTTTCTTCATCGGAGATCGAGCATACGGAATAGACCAGCAGGCCCCGCGGCACAAGCGCGCTTGAAACGGAACCGAGCAGCTTGAGCTGGTACTCGGCCCAACGGGCCGGTTCCGAGGCGCTTATTCTGTATTTGATCTCGGGATTGTGGCGGAGTACTCCAAGGTTGGAGCAAGGTGCGTCCACGAGTATTCGATCAAACAGACCCAGTGTTTTCACAAAGGCCGGGTCTGATACGTCTCCGCACCTCAGATCGACATGTGTAACGCCCAGGCGCGCGAGATTTTTGCGCATCTCTTCCAAGCGGTCGGGATCCGAATCCACCGCAGTAATGTGGATCTCGTTTCCAGCCAGCGCGGCCAGGTGTGAAGTTTTGCCACCCGGCGCAGCACACGCGTCCAGGATGCGGTCGCCGGCCGTCGGAGCAAGGAGAGGCGCGATCGTTTGCGACGCGTAGTCCTGGACAATGAACAACCCCTCTTGGTATCCCGGCAGCGCGTCCACAGGCCCTCCCGCGCTGGGTATGCTCAAAGAATCGGGCAGGGGCCCAACTGAGACTTTCTGCAATCCGTGGCTTTCCCAGAGCTTCTTGAGTTCTTCCAC
The DNA here is from genome assembly GCA_049323095.1 of Thermodesulfobacteriota bacterium. GTDB lineage: Bacteria > Desulfobacterota > Desulfomonilia > Desulfomonilales > Desulfomonilaceae > VGSG01. Next base: position 4,900 of record JBMOME010000268.1, on the reverse strand, counting down.
AGATGATTTCAGGGTGTTTATCCGAACCACAACCGCGGGCCGATTATTGTTCAAGGCGAGGACTCGACGCGTTTCACCGGCGCCAAGTGTTTCAACCCAACGCTGCACGAGCCAGAGAGGATGCGAATAGTACTCGGCCAAAGAGCCCGCGTCGTCTTCGGCCGGAGGATCCACTATGTTCCGATCCCGCGTGGCATGTCGGAGGACTGCGTTAACGAATGCCGCGGTCTTGTTGCCCAGGCGATAACGTGCCTCGCTGACCGCGTCGTCTACTGCCGCGTGGTCGGGAACGCGATCGAGAAGAAATACTTGATACAGCGCTATTCTGAGGATATCCCGCGCTCGGGGCTTGATCCTGTGCAAAGAGACGTGTGAGCAACGTCGAATGATGGCATCCAGACGCCTTTTCCACCGCAGGACTCCATAGACGAGCTCGGTCGCGAGCGCACGATCTTCCGGTTTCAGCTTCTTCCTAGAGCTTAGCCTCTCGGTAAGAGCGTGTTCCGCAAAATGCCCCCCTCGTACGTCATTGAGTACGGCCACGGCAATTTGACGAGCTGGGGCTGCGCGGTGGTCTTCCCGCCCCATTAAACCTGCATGGCCTCCAGTCTGGCTATCCGCTCTTCAAGGGGTGGATGGGTAGAAAAGAGGCTTGCCATCCCGCCGCCTGAGAACGGGTTCACAATGAACAATGGAGCCGTTGCCGGCACTGCGTTCATAGGAATTCGTTCGGTACCCATCTGTAACTTACGGAGCGCTCCGGCAAGCCACTGCGGATGCCCGCAGATGTGCGCGCCGGTTTCATCCGCGAGATATTCCCGCGACCGAGATATGGCCAGCTGAATAATCGTAGCAGCAATCGGCGCCAGGACCACCATGAGAATCGAGCCAATAAGTCCCGGGCCACCCTCATCCTCGTCCGATCGGCCCCCCATGAACATACCCATATACGACAGATAGGTGATGGCTGCGCCAATAGTGGCCGCGATGGTCTGAATCAAAATATCCCGATTCTTAACATGAGAAAGCTCATGGCCGATAACGCCGGCCAACTCTTCCCAAGTCAAAAGCCGCAAGATACCTTCAGTGACTGCCACAGCCGCGTGCTCGGGGTTTCTTCCGGTGGCAAACGCGTTGGGGGAGTCGTCAGGAATGATGTAGAGCCTCGGCATGGGAATGCCCGCGCTCTGCGTCAACTGATACACCATGTTGTAGAGATCCGGAGCTTCTTGTTGCGTAACTTCCTGTGCATTGTACATGCGCAGAACGAGCTTGTCGCTGAACCAGTAACTTCCGAAGTTCATAACGCCGGCCATGACGAGCGCGAGGATCGCGCCGTTCTTGCCGCCGATGGCTCCGCCCATTACCACCAGAAAACCGCTCAGGGCCGCCAAAAGAACAACAGTCTTGAGCCGATTCATGTCTTTACTCCTCTAAATATTCCTTTCCTTTACGTATCATCCAAGGGACGTTTATCCATCCCTCTTTTTGCATTGCGCGTAGACCCAGGCGCTCAACGACCATATTCAAACTCATTGCTCGAACGTTTGCCCGACCCGCAACCTGCGACCTCGTGCGAACTCGCTGGCAGGTAGGCGTTTCTTGCCTGGGGCTTGTACCTCTTTGATAAGAAGCAGGCCGTCTCCGGTCCCCACCGTGATTCCTTCTCTATCAATCGCAACCATGCTGCCGGCATCGCCGGAACCTGCCCGAGCAACCGCCTGCCAGATCTTCAGGATTTCGCCCTCCAAGATGGAAGACGCAACCGGCCAGGGATTCATGGCTCTAACGATTCTTGACAGATACGGCGCGTCGCGGTTCCAATCCAGCCGTCCGTCTTCTTTAGACAAGGGCTTGGTGTATGTGGCCTTTTCATGTTGCTGCGGACTGCGTTTAATCGTCTTATTGAGCATCCGCGTTAAACTTTCGACTACCAGACGAGCCCCGGGTTCCAGCATTCTATCGTGCAAAGAGCCTGCGGTATCCTCTTCGTTGATGGGGATCTCTTCGACAAGGAGTATGTCGCCGGTATCCATGCCTGCATCCATAAGAATGGTGCAAACGCCTGAAACCTTGTCACCGGCGAGGATAGCAGCGCTGATCGGGGACGCGCCTCGATAACGCGGCAAGAGGGACGCGTGAAGATTCACGCAGCCCAGTGGCGGAAGCTGCAATATTTCTTGCGGAAGGATTTTGCCGAACGCGGCAACCACGATCACATCCGGCGCCCATTGCTTCAGCGTATCCAGGAACTGAGGGTCATTAATCCGTGACGGCTCCTCCGCGGGGATTGCCAGACTCATTGCCACGCTTTTCACTGGGGTGGGGAGTGTTTTTCGGCCTCGTCCCTGCGCTTTTTCGGGCTGCGTAACCACTCCGACCACGTCGAATGCTTCATGCAAAGCTCTCAATGTAGGAACCGCGAACTCAGGAGTGCCCATGAAGACCACCCTGAGGCTCACTGATCCCTCCTGGCTCGTTTCCTTATCTTCCTTCGGTACAGATTCCGCTTCAGGGCAGAAGCACGATCAAGAAGTGTGGTTCCTTCAAGGTGGTCGATTTCATGCTGAAGAACACGGGCCATCATTCCTTCAGCGCCTATGCTTACGGGGTTCCCGTCCAGGTCCACCCCCACAATCTCGACTTTCTCCGCGCGCCTCACCTCAATGAAGAACTCAGGGACGCTCAGGCAACCCTCTTCTTTGTCCCATTCGCCTTCAGAGAAGGTGATAGTGGGATTCATGATTACGATAGGATTCTTCTTTCGGTGCTTGGGTTCTGCGTGGGCCCATTCCACGTCGATCACGACAAGCCGAATCGGTTCGCCCACCTGATTTGCAGCCAGACCTAGCCCTGGGGCTACGTACATGGTTTCGATCATGTCCGCTGCCAATTTCACGATGCGGTCATCGATATTCCGGATTTCTTCCGCTTTGAGCGCTAGTATCTCGTGAGGAACAACCAGTATGGGACGAACAGACATACTCCTCCCTTTCTTTGCCTTAAAGGAATATGCTTATGCATCGCGCGAGCTGTCAAGCTCAGTTTACATGATGATCCCTTGAGGACTAGCGCAGATGTGGAAGGGCAAACACATGCGTGTTTTTCGCATCGAGTACTTTCGGTTATCCCAAGCGAAACCCAGCAACAAATGCGCGTAGGGGCGCAATTCATTGCGTCCGAGAAGAGGACGTGATAACTCTCGCCCCTACCAATGATCTCACGGGTTTTCGCCTCGGCAACCTTTGCCGGAATTTTGCCAGTCTGTAGGATGTGGTGAGCCCAGACCTGATCCGGGGGAACCGCATCGTTCGCGATTTTCTACATCCGTGCTCGGACGATAACCGGGAACGATATGGACTGGACCACACCCGAAAAGATCGCGACCGATGCGGTTCTCGTCGGCCACCGCATCCCACCTGCTTCCGTACGGCCTTCTTGTCGGTGACGATCATGCAATTTGACAAAGCGCACCAGGAAATGCTCCGTGGCCTGAGCGAATGCATCTTCACCGGTGCTGTGCTGCTGGTGGCAAAAGGTGAAGAGGTCCTGTTCCATGAGCCGTACGGCACGCTATGCAAGCCGGATTCTCCCAAAGTAACCTGCGAAAGCCTGTTCGACCTTGCATCACTTACGAAAATATGTGCGACAACTCCGGCATGGATCGCACTTGCTTCCGAGCGTCCACATATTCTCGACCGCAGCTTGGAATATTGGTTTCCCGATTGTCCCTCCGAGAAACGAAGCGTCACCCCGCGACACCTCTTGGCTCATGCTTCGGGCTTGCCTGCCTGGCGACCGTACTATCTGCATACAGTCGAGCAGTCTGAGAGGGCGGATTTCACACTGCGAAAAATATTCGCTGAGCCGCTTGAATATCCTCTGGGACAAGGTTGCGTCTATTCTGATTTGGGCTTCATGCTACTGGCCTTTCTCCTGGCCGCGGAGACCCGGGAAGATCTTGCGGCCTTTGCGCAAAGACGGATTATCGAACCACTAGGGTTGGCTGAAGACCTCATGTTCCGCCCCGCGGCCCACGAGGGCCGAGTCGTCCGTACTCGACGAGACGACCCACCCGGCCTAGTGAACGATCTCAACGCAAGAGCACTGGGAGGCGTTGCGGGCCACGCGGGTCTTTTCGGCACCGCGCAGGGAGCGGCGCGGCTGATGGGCCATGTTTTGCGGAGCATGAAACACGACGCTGGCTTCTTCGATCACGCGACTGTTCAGCTCTTCACCCGTCCGTCCGGCTTTAGAAACTGCACGAGAGCTCTAGGGTTCGACATGCCCGGATCCGAGGCCCCGTCCTGCGGCCGTTTTTTCTCCTCGAACAGCCTCGGTCACACTGGATACACCGGAACATCCGCGTGGCTGGATCATGAAAAGGATCTTGTCGTGGTGCTGCTCACCAACCGTGTTTACATGGGGGAGTCGGACTTCCGGATCAAACAGTACCGGCCCGCGGTACACGACGCGGTGATGCAAGATCTCGGTTATGGGCAAACACCTTGAGACCTGGGGCGTGAAATCGGAAAATCGTCCTGTTCAGCGCGGGCTTCGAGAAACCGTCTCAAACCTACGATCCCAACCGAGATCGTGCCACGCTCATGGAGCCTAGTCCCAACTGGGTGGCCCCGACGTTCCCGCGGGACGCGGGATCGGGGTCGCGTAGCGATAGGAGGTTTGTTCGAGGGGCCGTACAACTGTTGGCTTTATTGCTCGACAAGCCGGCAAGAGAATAAACCTCCTGTGCCTTCGGCACCGGGACGTATGACGTCCCGGCCAGTGCGCCTGCGGGCGTACTTAATCAGAGAGGTGCAAGTCCTCTCCAGGTATACCTTCTCCGGCCTGTAACCGACTGTAACTGCGTCGCCGCGAGGCGGGGTGGGGAGCAACAGGA